>JADINE010000013.1 GCA_017694175.1 Candidatus Enterousia excrementavium
ATTAATTTTTTTAATGAATTAGGATTATTCACCGCGCAAACAGGCCCCACAAGGGGCCTGACAAATTTTTACTGTTATGATTTTATTTATTTGCAACACGTTTGCGGAATTCACTGCTGGGGCGAAAAGAAACAACCCGCCGCGCTGTTATTATTGCAGGCGCACCTGTTTTTGGATTACGCCCCATGCGTTGTGGTTTATCCAGGATTTTAAAACTGCCGAATCCTGCGAACTTAACCTCTTCCCCGTGAATCAAAGATTCACGGATTTCATCAAACACAATATCAACCAACTTGAACGCATCAGCCGTTGTAAAACCGAACTCAGCGCGCAAACGGTTTGCAAAATCACTTCTGGTTATTGTTGCCATTTTTCTACACCCTGATTAATGCCGCACCCCAAGTCAGGCCACTGCCAAACGCAGGATACAGTACAAGTTGCCCATGTTTAATTATATTATTATCAAAAGCGTACGCCATTGCAAGTACACCCGAGGCGCCACTTGTATTAGCATGTTTGTCCACCGTTACAAGAATTTTTTCCAATGGAAATCCCAAACGCTGGGCGCCACTTTGAATAATACGAATGTTCGCCTGGTGCGGAACAATCCAATCAACATTGTCCGCTGTGATGCCTGCGTGTTCCATGATATAATTCGCGGCATCGGGCATAAGCATTACGGCCTTTTTATATGTTTCCGGCCCATTCATTATAATATGATGATCCGGTGTGCCGTACAGCATATCCATTTCACGACCGTCTGACATTACAACCGTATCAATGATTCCAGAATAGCTGGACGTGGAATGTTCAAATATTAATGCACCGGCCCCATCACCAAACAATACAGCCGTGCTGCGATCGTTCCAATCGATAAAACGCGACATTTTTTCCGCACCAATAATCATTATGCGTTTATGAATGCCAGCTGAAAAAAACGCACGCGCACAATGCAAAGCATAAATATATCCTGTGCAGGCACCACGAACATCAAATGCAGGCGCATTATTCGTTGCATTTAAACGCCCCAGAACCTGGACCCCTACGGACGGAAAATCCAATTCAGCCGAAGTCGTGGCAACGATCAACATATCAATATCATTTATTGTAATTTTTGCATTATCCAATGCACGCTGGGCCGCCTGTACAGCCATATCAACAACAGTTTCATCATCGCGCGCAAAATGACGTTCACGCATACCTGTGCGTTGGACAATCCATTCATCGGATGTATCGACCATTTTTTCCAAATCGAAATTAGTCACCACGTGTTCAGGCAAATATGAACCATATCCAATTAATCTGCTTCCCATACTACCTTTCCCTTTTGTAATTCGTAACCCGGGGTATTATACAGACCGTGAATACAACTTGCAATATTAAAATCTGTGAATAAAATATAGTGCGTTGTCCCCATAGTTCAACTGGATAGAACGAGGGTTTCCTAAACCCTTGATACAGGTTCGATTCCTGTTGGGGATACCAACAGGAATTGAACCTGTGGAAAAGGTTCGAACCGCCGTAAAAAGGCGGACGGAAGTACGCCGGTTGCGCGAACGCGCAATTTTACAAGGTGGCGAAGCATTCCTGTTGGGGATACCATGATTGAACGGACATAATAAAAATGAAAAACAAAGCCATTAAAATCGGAATTATCGCGAGCATTTTGCCGCACTTGTTTTGTTGTGTGTTGCCGATTGTGCTGTCTATTGTCAGTTTGTTTGCGCCTGAATTCGCGCACGCAGAATTTATTCCGCATTGGTTTGAACCGTGGCTGTTTGTGTTTTCTGGGTTAATGTTGGCTTTGTCGTGGTTTTTGGTTGTGCGCGATTGTCATTGCGATTGCGACCATTGTCACGGCAACCACAGCCACCGCACGCAAAAAATTATTCTGGGGGTTATTACCGCCATATTTATAATCAGCATAGTGTTGCACTTGATGGCGCACCACGGATAAAAAAACACCGGCAAATGCCGGTATTTTTTATTATTCCGAGATTACCAAATTCGGGCGAACCGCACGCAGGTTGTTCAGGGATTTTTCCTGGGCTGCGCGGAATGCAGATGGATTCCAAATTTGGAAACTGTTACCACGACCGACAAAAATCGCACTGTCTGTGATGCCGGCATGTTTTAATAAATCGGCCGGGATAACTATGCGCCCCGTCACATCAAACGCCAATGGGCGCGCGTCTGCAAATAACATGGCGGACAAATCGTCCAAATCACTGTCGAATACGCCCATTTTATCGGTGGCCGACGCCAATTGTTCCATGCGAGACATGGACAGACCCTCGATACAATTATGAGTGAACGAACGATATAAAACAACGCCGGGAAATTTTTCATTTGCAACCGAAGCCCGGAACGAGGCCGGCACAGATATACGCCCCTTGGTATCCAAACGATTTTCATAAGATGAGAGAAACAATGACATTTTCGGTCCTTGTTTTGGGCAACTGCCCGACCCCTTTCCTTGGCTTCGTTTTGAAATCTAGCACGGCTTTTTATGGTTGTCAATGACAATTTATAATTATTTTATGGGATTTTATGGTTTTAAAAGTAAATTCAATTTTTTTTAAAATAAAATGCAAATAATTATATTTTATGCTTGACCTGCGATTCGTTTTTGTTCTAAGATGTTTGTATAGACAAGGAGAAAAGACTTCAAAACCCCAGAATTCCGCGAAAACACAGAATTCCGGCAAAATAAAAGTTCAACAAAAAATTCAAAACCGATTTTTGTAAATACATCTTGTACATACAAAAATTATTTGAGTTTTTATCAATCACACCCGAAAGGAGGGACCGCACAATGCCAAAATCTATCAAAGAAATAATGATTGCCCTGAACCAAGTCTTGACAACAACCGTTTGGGTAAACGAAGACAGACAAATCATATCACTGGCTGACGAATTACAAATTGGCCACAACAATGCCCCACGTTCAATCGAAGATTTACCACGCCCGTCATTGGTTGGTGCATATGTATCTTTGCAAATTCGTACAGATAATTTTGATGTGGCCGCCGAATCATTGGAAACAAAAGCATTGGCTTTGCGCGTAAAAGAAATGGTTTTTGCCGAAGCGAAAAAAATTATGGATTCTGCCGAAGGCACAACAGAATCACGTGCACGCCGCGCTGCATAACTTATTTGCAACCACAGTGCGGTCTGTGGGCAATACACAGTTTCTGGGTAACCAGAAGGAAGGGAGGAACCACCAGCAAGTAATTGCTGGTGGTTTTTTATATCAAAAACGCCATGTGCCCCCAATACGCACTGCGTAATTCACATAGTTATCACGTAATTGCGCCCCAACAGCCAAATTAACTTTTGTATGCGGAGTAAACATGGCATTCAATTTAAATTCTGAATCCAGTGCAACACGCGACAAATTATAACTTGTTATTTCATACTGGGTGTCATTAACAGAAACAATGGCGTCACTGGCCGATGTGCGAATATCGTACGACGCACCAATTTTTATTTCTGGCATTAATTGAAACGAGCCAACCATCCAATTATCTCGCGCCACAGACACATTTGTGTATAATGTTACAAAGTCAGAATCTTTGACTTGAATCATCTGGCCTACTGCATCTGTGGATTCGTTCACATTAACAGACAGATATCGAATTCCAACACGTGGAACAGTATGCCAATTTACACCAGCAAAATTCCACCCGATATCACCCCACGCCCCATAAGTGTACGCACGTGAATCATTCGTAACACCTATGCCTGATACATTCTTTGTTTCGCCCAAATTACTGTAAAACATATTCGTTGCAGCACGCGCAATAAATGGTGACGGCGCGTATACTGCATATACACCAACACCATGGGTTGGCACATGCAATGTGCGCGCCCAATTATGCACATTATTATACTGATACATATATGTTGCGCCCACAGTCCAATTTTCTTTTGCGTATTGTGCACCTATGGCCGCGGCACCACCATACATATCAAAGTCTGCATAATCACCGCCTGAAATATGCCCGCCGTTCGCCATGCCAGAGGCCCATATTTTACTTTGACCCGTGGCATTATCATCTATGAACGAGGCCATATGTGTTATATATGATGTAGCCAAGGTCTGTATTAATGGTGCACTTGATGGTGCCAGCGCACTTAATGCCCTGATATATTCCGGAACATCTGTTTGTAACAGCGCATTCATGTGCAAATAAACAGCATGCCCCAATTGAGACGCAGCCCCAGATTCAATTTGCCATGCTGCGGCCGTACGTATATTATTTTGCGACCCGCCATTTTTACTTATTATATCAGCAAAACTGTCACCCGAGGCGCTTATTTCATACCATCCATCACCCAATTGCAAAAATTCATATATGCTGTTATTTATGCGTGGCACAAATTCATCGATAAATTCGTTTTCACTGCGCAATAATTGAACACGTATAGAATCCACACCGTCCATCGCATTTGGCAACAGCACAACAGATAAATTTGCATTTGGTGATATATCAAAATTACCAGCAGACAGATTACCATATGTTTGCGCATCTTGCACTGATAATTGCAATGTAGAATTTTCCAAAAACTCTGCATTATCCACAGTTACATTGGATATACCAATATCAAATGTTCCGCCGTACACGGTTAAATCACCTGCAAAATCTGTGATATCTGTATTTAATACAATTGTGCCGCCGGTTGGCACATTTTGCGCATCGTATATATACGGACGGTTGATTATCATTTGCCCAGTACCTGTGATGGTGTCGTCAAATGTAATAGACAGCCCAGGTGCTGCATTCATATTTAATACATCGGTGGAATGAATCGCATTGGATACGCCCGATGCAGTATTACCTGAAAAAGTCATGTTTTTTTCATTCGCAATTAAATACAACTCGGCTAAATTAAATATAGCACCACCGTTATCTGTGGCAGAATTATTTTGGAAATCACTGTCTACTATATACGCATCGTCCCAGTTATAAATTGCGCCACCATATGTTGCAGTATTATTCGAAAATGTTGAATTGCTGATTATTGAATACATAGTATCGCCAATAATGCCATAATTCCCAATTGCGCCACCTGTATCACCACTGTTATTTTCAAATGTTCCTGTGTCCAGTCTCATTGCACCAGTGGTATAAATTGCCCCCGATGTTTCAGTTGAATTATTGTTTGTGAAACGCACGTTGGTTAAATTCATCGTGTTCGAATTGTAAAGCGCTGCCCCGCCCCCGCTGGATTCGTTTGATGCAAATGTGCTGTTGGAAATATTTAATGTGCCATCATTAAACGCAATGCCGCCATACCCATTTAGCGCTGCATTGTTTTGGAAAATTACATTATCGAACACGGCAACTGTTTCATATTCGTTGTACAGCACTGCGCCGTCGCCACGTGAAATTTTATTTGAATCAAATACAGAATTTGTAACAGTTATTATGCCGCCATTGTTTTGGTATAACACACCACCACCATACAATGACACATTGTTCGTAAACGCAGAGTTATCAATTGCTACGTTCCCGCCCAGGTTCGCCAACAAACCGCCTTGGGTGCGATTAAAATTGTGATACGATTTTGTAACTGTTGCAACGTTATCAGATACTGTGAACGTCCCCGCATTTGAAAGCGAAAAATTATATCCGTTCGAAACTGTAAAACCATCCCGTCCAGCGCCATTAAAATCAAATCCAGCTCCGTCGATTATCGTGCTTTGTGCGCCCGGCACACTTAACAGACGTGTGGCTGTAATATCAGACGTGATTGTTATATCGTTTTGTGCAGTGGCCGTTTTATATAAATCATAAAAAGTTGTAAAATCTGGCGCAACGGCACCAAACGCGTTTCCGCACAGCCCCAGATTTAAAAGTATAAAAAATGAAATTTTACTGTTCATGCGATTCCCCCGTTTGAACAAAGTATCACTTAAACAGTAATTAATAGCAATACGTACGTTTTCCCAATAAAAAATCCCGCACAGGCGGGACAGTTATTATTTCTGATATTCCTGGTCTAAAATTTCATCGCGTATTTTCGAAACAGACGCCGCACGCGCAGCAATCACATCATTCAAATTTGCACCCGTTAAATCCGCCGCATACTTAATCGAATTCGCGAATGCCAACGCATCACTGTTACCATGCGTTTTTACAGCAAATCCCTTTAACCCCAGAAAAGTTGCCCCAGCATATGAACGCGGGTCGATTTTATTTTTAAGCCGCTTGAACACATGCACCAGGAAAAACGCACCAATAATCGCCAAAATGGATTTTTTTAAATTATCAACAAGCACACGTTTAATAAGTTTTGCTGTACCTTCGACGGTTTTTAACACTATGTTACCGGTAAAACCGTCGGTTACAACAACCTGGACATTACCGCCACCGATATCATTACCTTCGACAAATCCGATGTATTCATATGGTAATTCATCTTTGTGTTCGGTTAAAACTTTATTTAGTTTTTGTAAAACGTCGTTACCCTTGGTTTCTTCGGATCCTATGTTTAAAATGCCAACCTTTGGCCGCGACATATGCCCGATAATATCGGCATATACACTGCCCAGAATGGCGAAATCAAACAAATCGCGTTCATCACATTGAACGTTCGCCCCCAAATCCAACACGACCACACGTGAATCACCACCACCAGATGGCAACATCGTTGTAATCGCAGGCCTTGAAATTCCATCTATGGTTTTTAATGCCAATTTAGACAAAGACATTAAAATCCCTGTATTACCCGCGCTTACCACCGCAGCAGAATTACCATCGCGTACATCTTTGATTGCCATGTACATGGACGTATCTTGGGCATGGCGAATAACATCACGAATTTTATCCGTGCCACGAATTACATTTGGTGATTCAATAACCTGACAATTACGGGCAACACGCGGATATTTGGCCAGCAGCGGATTTAATTGTTTGGTTTGACCAAACAGGCGAAAAAACACTTTGTCTTCGCCATTTTGGTACAGGAATTGGTTCATGCCGCCCAACACGGCGTTTGGCCCTTTGTCCCCGCCCATTGCATCAATTGCTATGATTTTCTTTTCTGCTGGCATAATATTCCATTAAAAAAGCAGAACAGCACAATAACCCTATACCGCGCCCAATTCTGCCATTATATTTTTGGTTTATTATTTTGCACCACACGCCGGGCATACATGATGCGGGCGTTTCTTTTCACCACATACTTTGCACACTGTGCATGGCATTACAGACAATGCATCGTGCGAACGACGTTGTGCAGAACGTGCTTTGCT
Organism: Candidatus Enterousia excrementavium; assembly: GCA_017694175.1. Taxonomy (GTDB): domain Bacteria; phylum Pseudomonadota; class Alphaproteobacteria; order Rs-D84; family Rs-D84; genus Enterousia; species Enterousia excrementavium. The sequence continues at coordinate 7,262 of JADINE010000013.1, forward strand.
TGTTTTACTTCTTGGCGTAGCCATTTCATTATCCTTTTTATTTACAGTTGTGTTATTGTAGTAAAATCTTGCATATTTGCAAGAAAAACTTTATTCGGATATTACCCGGGCAACAAACATGCCGTGATTATGCAATAACCCAATTACAGCACTGTGATCGTCCAGACCCAAATAAAACTTGTATCCCTGTTGTTCCAATTCACGAACAGTTGCCAATTTGTATTCAGCGGTTGTACCCGGATAATCGTGCGGTTTACAAAACACACGCTTTTTTATGTTTGGCAACATGCTGTGAATGTGTTGTTCAACTTTTTCCTGGCCAATTGCCCAACGCCCTGTGATAAAGACAATCGTGAAATCGCGCCCAAGCGTTTCCAACACTCGTATCATGTTTTCGTTTGGTTCACCAAATCTGTCATAGTTTGCAATTGCAAACTTTTTATTCACGACACCATCGATATCACAAAAAATTGCGGGAGTTTCAACCATCGGCACACCTGCGCCCGGGGATTTCCCCGGGCGTTTTGTCACATATTATATTAAATATCCAACAATTGTTGTTGTGCGTTACCTTCGCGTGCCAGTTTTTCCGCCTTTTCTTCTTCTTTGGCGATTTCACGAACACGACGAACATATGCCCCAGTGCCAACCGGTATCAAACGACCAACAATCAAGTTTTCGTTAATACCAACTAATTTATCGGTTGCACCACTGATTGCGGCATCCACCAACACTTTGGTTGTTTGCTGGAACGATGCGTTGGATATAAACGAACGTGATGTTAACGATGCGCGGGTTAATCCAACCAGAACCTGTGACGCTTCGGCTGGACGACCACCATCATGCACAACACGGGCGTTTTCTTCTTCGAAATCAACACGATCGACAACCGCCCCCATCAGGAATCCTGTATCGCCAGGATTCGTGATTTCAACACGACGTGTCATTTCACGTATCAAAATTTCAATATGTTTGTCGTTGATTGACACACCCTGCAAGCGATAAACCTGTTGAATTTGTTCAACCATAAATGTTGCCAAGGCTTTGCGGCCCAAGATACGCAAAATATCCTGGGGCACCGGATCACCGTCAACCAATTTGTCGGCTTTTCTTACAATATCCCCGCTGCGAACCAGCAAGTTTGTACCCTTTGGCACCGCGTATTCAACAGGCGCTGTGCCATCATCTGGCATAATACGCACGATGATTTTGGATTTGGCGTCTTCCAATTCGATGGTGCCGTCAATTTCGGCCAACAATGCCGGATTAGATGGACGACGAACTTCCAACAATTCGTTAACTCGCGGCAAACCACCAGTAATATCGCCTGTACGTTTGGTTTGCACAGGAATACGCGCCAACACATCCCCAGCCGATACAGTCGCACCATTGGCAACATTCAAAATCGAATACATCGGCAACAGATATTCGGCAACTTTCTTGCCACCCAGTGAAATCACTTGGCCTTTTTCATCAACCAATGTGATTGCTGGATTTAATGCCTTTTTAGTATTAGCTTTCCAGTTAATAACCTTGCGCGATGTGATACCGGTTGTGGAATCAACCTCTTCCTGGTACGACACGTTTTCAATTAAATCCTGGAATTGCACGATACCGTCTTTTTCGGCGATGATTGTGTTGGAATATGGATCCCATTCTGCAACCTTGGCGCCTTTTTCAACCGTGTCACCGTCGTTTACAATCAACATCGATGCATACGGCAATTTAGTTGTGTATAAATTTTCGCCTTTGGCGTCAACAATCGACAATTCGCCATTACGCGACAGAACAACCACACGGCCGGCCGAATTTTTAATTGTATTCACACCCGACAGTTTTACAGTACCTGATACAGGAACTTCGATGTAATGACTTTCGGCACCACCAGACGCAACACCACCGATGTGGAACGTACGCAATGTTAACTGAGTTCCAGGTTCACCAATGGATTGACCCGCGATAACACCAACGGCTTCGCCTACGTGCACCAATGCCTGGCGCGACAAATCCATACCATAGCATTTCGCGCACAGTCCATCACTGTGGCATGTTAAAACACTGCGCACATCAACAGACGGCAGCCCTGATTCATTAATCTTGCGCGCGGCGGCTTTGGTCACCAACTCACCCGCAGGAACAATTACTTCCTTGGTAATTGGGTGCACGATATCATGCGCCGCAGTACGCCCCAACACTACATCGCCCAATGGCACGGACAGCGTGCTGCCCTGGTACACTGGTTTTGCGGTGATGTATTCGTCGGTTCCACAATCGTGTTCTGTGATAACCGTGTTTTGTGACAATTCAACCAAACGACGCGTCAGATAACCTGCGTCAGCCGTTTTCAAAGCCGTGTCGGACATACCTTTACGCGCACCGTGGGTGGATGTAAAGTATTCCGCCATGGTCAAGCCCTCTTTAAAGTTCGAAATAATTGGAACTTCGATAATCGAGCCGTCGGGCTTCTGCATCATGCCACGCATACCGGCAACCTGTTGAATCTGACGTTTGGAACCACGGGCCCCAGATTTCGCCATCATCCACACGGAATTCCATTTGTCGCCTGTGTTTTTTTCCAGCGCAGCATACGCCAAGTCACCGATTTTATCAGTTGTATTCTGCCACAGGTCAATCAGTTTATTATGCTTTTCACCGCCAGACAGCAAACCGTTTTGATATTGCTGTTCGATTTCTTCGGCTGCTTTTTCTGTTTCTTCGATAATTTGTTTCTTTTCCGACGGAATAACAATATCATCGTAACCGATTGAAATACCACTGCGTGCGGCCTGTTCGAAACCTGTATCTTTCAACGCGTCGGCCAACAGAATCATTGCTTTGTCCCCGCAACGTTCGTATGTTGTTGCCAACAATGCCTTGATTTCGCCCACGGGCATAACCTTGTTCACTAAATCAAACGGCATATTGTCAGATTTAGGCAGTAATTCGCCCAAAATCATACGGCCTGCTGTTGTTTTATAAATTTTGCCATTGATACGTGCGACGATTGGTGTATGCAATGTGATGGATTTGTTTTCCAACGCCATTTTCACTTCGTCCATATTGGCAAAGCGCGGTGATTTATCCGTGTGTTCGCCGTTAATCAACGAAATGTAATACACACCCAACACCATGTCTTGGGATGGAACAATCATAGGTTCACCGTTTGCAGGCGATAACACGTTGTTCGACGACAGCATCAGCGTGCGGGCTTCCAATTGTGCTTCCAGTGAAATTGGAACGTGCACAGCCATCTGGTCGCCGTCAAAGTCAGCATTGAATCCCTTGCACACCAGCGGATGCAAACGGATTGCTTTGCCTTCGATTAAAACCGGTTCAAATGCCAACATAGACAAACGGTGCAAGGTTGGCTGGCGGTTCAGCAAAACTGGGTGTTGATGGATAACATCTTCCAGGATTTCCCATACAACATCTTCGCCATTTTCAACCATTTTGCGGGCTGTTTTCAATGTGTTTGCATATCCCCCGGTCATAAGGCGTGAATACACAAATGGTTTGAACAATTCCAACGCCATTGCTTTTGGCAAACCAACCTGGTGCAATTTTAACGATGGCCCAGACACAATAACACTGCGCCCAGAATAATCCACACGTTTACCCAACAAATTCATACGGAAACGTCCAGATTTACCGCGCAATGAATCAGACAACGATTTCAACGGGCGACGGTTCTGTGACACCATTGGGCGCGCTTTGTGGCCATTATCAAACAATGAATCAACCGCTTCCTGTAACATACGTTTTTCATTACGAACGATGATTTCAGGCGCGTGCATTTCAATAAAACGTTTCAAACGATTGTTACGAATAATCACACGACGATACAAATCGTTCAAGTCAGAAGCTGCAACATGCCCCGCATCCAATGTTACCAATGGGCGCATATCTGGTGGAATAACCGGGATAATATCCGGCAACATCCATGCAGGTTCTGTTTTTGATTCCAGGAAAGCTTCAACCAATTTTAATTGTTTAATCAATCCTTTGCGTTTGGCATCAGATTTTGTTTCTGCCAATTCAGCGCGCAGACGTGTACGTTCATCGCCCATATCCAGATTTGCGATGATGCTGCGAACACCTTCGGCACCAATGCCAACACGGAATGAATCCGCGCCAAATTCCTCGATTGCTTTTTGGTATTCATCTTCGCTGATAACATCGTACTGTTTTAAACTGGTAAGCCCCGGTTCAATCACGATATAGGCATCGTATGAAATAACCTGTTCCAATTTCTTTTGTGGCAGATTATTCAACAATGTTGCAATCTTGCCCTCGCGCAGGAACCATGTGTGCGCCACAGGCATAGCCAATTTAATATGTCCCATACGTTCGCGGCGAACAGTTGATGATCCAACCTCGACCCCGCAACGTTCACAAACAACGCCACGGAATTTGATTCTTTTATATTTTCCGCATGCGCATTCGTAATCTTTAATCGGGCCAAAAATCTGCTGACAGAACAGTCCCTCGGGCTCTGGTTTCATGGAATGGTAATTGATGGTTTCTGGTTTTTTTACCTCGCCATGGGACCAGGACAGAATTTCTTCGGGTGACGCAATGGTGATGCGCAGCGCGTCAAACTGTTCCTTGGTTTCGATTTGTCCAAATATCTTTTGCAACATATTGGTCATTATATTTTGCTCCTTTTCACAGAGTGTCAACGCCCCAAACGACCGTGCTGTATGGGGCATTAATCGCTTAATCTATTTTCTTTGGTGTTAACGCCAATCCCAAACCGCGCAATTCACGCATGAACACATTAAATGCCTCGGGCGTGCCAGTTTGGAAATCGTTACTGCCGGAAATAATCGCTTCGTACATTTTTGTACGGCCAACGATATCATCCGATTTCACAGTCAGCATTTCGCGCAGCAGGTGGGCGGCACCATGTGCTTCCAGTGCCCAAACCTCCATTTCACCCAAACGCTGACCACCCATGTGGGCTTTACCAGACAACGGTTGCTGGGTAACCAAAGAATAGTTTCCAATTGAACGTGCGTGAATCTTTTCATCCACCAAGTGATGCAGTTTCAGCATGTACATCACACCAACAGTAACCGGACGTGCAAATTTTTCACCCGTCATACCATCGTACAATGTGAATTGACCCGTTTCCGGCAATTTCGCCATTTTCAACATACGCGCAATATCCTCGGATGTTGCACCATCGAATGTTGGTGTTGCCATTGGAACGCCATCACGCAACAAGGCCGCTTCGGCACGAATATCTGTATCGGTCATTTTGTCCAGTTTTTCAGACCATTCTTTGCCATAAACTTTGCCCATAATCGTGCGCAAATCGTCCGTCACAGCACGTTTTTGTTTGACTTCGTCCAACACTGCGCCAATTTGCTGGCCCAATGTGCGCGCCGCCATACCAAGGTGCGTTTCCAAAATCTGTCCCAGATTCATACGCGACGGCACACCCAATGGATTCAGAACCAAATCAACCGGGGTTCCATCTTCCATATACGGCATGTCTTCGATTGGGACAACTTTGGATACAATACCTTTGTTACCGTGACGACCGGCCATTTTATCACCAGGCTGCAATTTCATTTTGTGTGCAATGTAAACTTTGACTGTTTTTAATACGCCTGCACCCAAAGAATTTGTTTCAGTTGCCTTGGCAATTTCGGCATCGGCCTTTTCATTCAACGCCTTTAATTTCGCAACGTGTATGTCACGCAATTCTTCGATTTTAGCCTGGACTTCTTTGCTGCGAACAACAATTTTTTTCACATCGGCAGGTCTGATGCCTTCGAACACTTCCTGGGTAAGTTTTTTACCAATGAACGGTTTCAAACTGCCCGTGCCACCGTCGATAACCAAACCTTCGGCCAATTGGAAAATCTGATCAGCAAAGCCGCGTTCCATGATGGATGTTTCTTCCTCGCGGTCGCGGTTAATCTTTTCGATTTTCTGCAATTCAATCATCTGGGTGCGTTCGTCTTTTTTCACGCCATGACGGGTTAAAACGTTCACACCGATAACCGTGCCTTCTTCGTTCGGACCAACACGCAAAGATGTATCTTTGACGTTCAAAGCCTTTTCACCAAAGATGTTGCGCAACAGTGCTTCTTCTGGGGTCAATAATGTTTCGGATTTTGGCGAAACACGACCAACCAAAATATCACCCTGTTTCACGCGTGCACCAACGTAAATAATACCGGATTCGTCCAAATTCTTTAACGCTTCTTCGCTTACGTTCGGGATATCACGAGTAAGGCTTTCTGGGCCCAACTGAGTATCTTTGACTTTGAATTCTTTTTCAACAATCTTTACAGATGTGAAAACGTCGTCGCGCGAAATACGTTCAGAAATCACAATGGAATCTTCATAGTTATATCCACGCCATGGAACGAACGCCACCAACACATTGCGACCCAATGCTAATTCACCATAGTTCATCGATGAACCATCCGCAATAATATCGCCAGCAGATACACGATCGCCAACCTTTACCAACGGTTTTTGGTGAATCAAAGTTTCACTGTTGCTGCGTTCAAATTTTTCCAAATTGTAAATATCAACGCCTGTCACAACATTGCGGCTGTTCATACATTTAACCACAATTCGGTTCGCATCAGCAGATTCAACAACACCACTGTGTTTCGCCGCCACACCAGTACGGGAATCACGCGCAACTTCGCGTTCAATACCAGTGCCAACCAATGGCGCCTGGACACGCAGCAGTGGAATCGCCTGGCGCTGCATGTTGGATCCCATCAAAGCACGGTTCGCGTCGTCATTTTCAACGAACGGTATCAAACCTGTTGCAATGGACACCACCTGGCGAGGTTCAACGTCGATTAAATCGATTTCTTCTTTTGGCACCATGGTAAATTCACCGTCTACACGCGCGGTAACCAAGTCTTCGGCCAAAACACCCGATGATGTTGTTGGGGTATTACCCTGGGCAATTTTGTGACCCAATTCTTCATCAGCGGTCAAATACACCATTTTGTCAGTGATTTTGCTGTTTTCCACAACGTAATATGGTGTTTCAATAAACCCGTATGGATTGACACGCGCATAGGTCGCCAAATGGTTAATCAAACCAATATTCGCACCTTCGGGTGTGTTAATCGGGCACAAACGACCATAGTGCGTTGGATGCACGTCGCGAACGTCGATGCCCGCACGATCACGGTTCAAACCACCGGGCCCCAATGCAGAAATACGACGTTTGTGTTCCAATTCAGATAACGGATTATACGCATCCATAAACTGGGACAATTGTGATGTACCCAAAAATTCGTTAACCAACGACATCAATGGTTTAACATTAATCACATCCTGGGGTTCCATGTTGGCAATGTTCGGAGAAGACAAACTTTCACGAACCAAGCGTTCAATACGAACCATGCCTGTGCGGAAATTTTGTTCCAGCAATTCGCCAACTGTACGAACACGACGGTTCGACAAATTATCAATATCATCAACCGTATCTTTGTGATCAATGATGTTGGTTAATGTTTTCAACACAGCCAGGAAATCAGATTTAGTCAACAAACGTTCATCTTCTGGTTTTTTGCCAGAATCGATTTTCAAACGTTTGTTCATTTTGAAGCGGCCAACCGCAGACAAATCATAATACGCTGCATCAAAACCCTGACGCATGAACAGATTTATTGCAGCTTCCAATGTTGGACGTTCACCCGGACGAATGATGTTATAAATTTCAATCAAGGCTTCTTCGCGATTAACTGTTTTATCTGCGATCAACGTGTTGCGCATGTGGGCCGAAATTGTCGTGTTATCGATCGCAATCAAAGATATTTCTTTGACATTCATCTTTTCCAAATCAGCCGCAACATCGGGCGTGATTTCAGTACCAGAACGATAAACAACATTGCCTTCGGCATCCAAAATCGGATCGAACAAATATTCACCAATCATGGATTCCGGGATAATGCCAAACTGCTTTGACGCATCCATCACGCGTTTCAACCGTTTCGCATTCATACGGTCGCCCTTGGCCGCCAATGGCTTTTTATCTTTTGGATTAATCAAATCGTAATTCAGGCGGTATTTATCCAAACCTTCGAATACAGATGTATCACCAACCCACATATTGCCATCAAATTTCAATGGGATTCGTTTGTAAAACACACCCAGTATTTCCGCATCATCCATGCCACGAATAGTCGGTTTGCGCGGGTCAGCTTGCCATTTCTTTTCATCTTCGGCACATGGCAGGCAACGCAACAGCACAGTCGCCGGGATTTTACGACGGCGATCAATACGCACATAGATAACACCCTTGGATTCTTCAAAATCAATCCAAGAACCATGTTCAGGAATGATACGCGCAGTGTATGTAATTGGATTGCCAGCAATCTTGGCCTCTTTGGTGGTGGCAAACACAACACCTTGGGCACGATGCATCTGTGACACGATAACACGTTCAACGCCAGCGGCGATAAAACTGCCACGTTCAGTCATTAACGGCACATCGCCCATAAAGATTTCCTGATCTTTGATTTCGCGCAATGTTTTTTTGCCGTCTTCTGCGACATCCCACAGAATTAATTTTAATTTTAACTTCAACTTGCTGGAATAAGTCAAATTACGCAGCATGCATTCTTTGACGTTGTAGACCGGCTTGTCCAATGTGTATTCGACAAACTCCAAATCAGCCACACCCGCGTAATCCCGAATTGGGAACATAGATGAAAACACATTTTGCAAACCAATATTTTTGCGGTTTTGCGGTTCTACATCTGCCTGCAAGAAATCTTTGTAAGAATTATATTGAATTTCAACCAGATCGGGAAGAGGAGTTTGCAAAAAACTTTTTCCAAAAGATTTTCTGAATTTCTGGATAACTGCCATTGGTATCAATCCTTTTTTTTATGCGTTTTGCAAACGAAACTGTTTTATATGTTTTATACGCCTTTGTGCCCACCTGGGGAAATTCCCCAGATGGGCGGCGTTTGCGTGATAATCATCACGACTTTGCATTTTGAACCCCACGGTTCAGGATGAATTATTTCAATTCAACCTTGGCACCGGCGGCTTCCAAAGTAGCCTTCATTTTTTCGGCTTCGTCTTTGGCAACACCTTCTTTCACAGCCTTTGGCGCAGATTCAACCAATGCTTTGGCTTCACCCAGGCCCAAACCTGTGATATCTTTAACGGCTTTGATAACAGCCAATTTGTTTGCACCAACATCGGACAAAACAACATCGAATTCCGATTTTTCTTCGGCAGCTGCGGCGGCCGGACCAGCGGCAACAGCAACAGCGGCGGCGGCACTTACGCCCCATGTTTCTTCCAATGCTTTGGACAATTCGACTGCTTCCATAACAGTCAATTTTGACAATTCTTCAACTAATTTTTGAATGTCTGCCATTTTTTTGCTCCTATATAATCAGAAC
>JADINE010000014.1 GCA_017694175.1 Candidatus Enterousia excrementavium
GGTTCAACCTTTTTAACACCGTTTTCCAGCAAGTCACGTGCAATATCCAAAGTGATGGTATCGGCAGTATATTGCTTAGCCGGTACATTTTTTGTTCCATTCGTAACATATGGTCCAAATCGACCAATACGGAAAGAAATCCCATCACCTAAATCAATATTTGTTGCACTTGTTTTCTGTTTTTCAGTTGGATTTTCGCTATCCACAGCCGTTTGTTCTGTATTTGCAAGACGTGCCGTATAATCACATTTTGGATAATTTTCACAACCAATAAATGCACCAAATTTTGATAATTTTATACCCAGCTTACCACCACATTTTGGACATTTATCATCACCATTTTGAAACAAATGATTATGCATAATTTCATTGATTGCATTTATAATATCAGCAGTTTTAACATCACGTGCATCATTTATCATTTTTGAAGTAGGCTTCCAAAAATTACGCAACACATCCAATTTATCGCGTTTTCCATTTGATACATCATCCAAAGTATCTTCTGTTTTTGCGGTAAAATTCACATCAACCAATTCATCAAAATATTTTGATAAATACGCAGAAATCACCCATCCACCAGGTGTTGGATGAAAACGTCTTTGTTTGTCTTGTTCAACATATTTTCTGTCAACGATTGTAGACATAATAGTTGCATATGTTGATGGACGGCCGATACCAAGTTCTTCCAGTTTTTTTACAAGTGACGCTTCGGTATATCTGGCTGGTGGTTGTGTAAAATGCTGTTCAGGCAACAATTCTGTGATTGTAATTTTATCACCAACACTTAATGATGGCAGCGTTATATCATTTGAATCTGTGGCATCATCTTTATCTTCGGTATAAACGCGCATAAAACCATCGAACACACGTGTTGTTCCAACGGCATGAAATACTCCTGCATGATTATCAGTTTCGATATCAGCCGCCACACTGTCGAATTCAGCATTTGTCATCTGACACGCAATCGTACGTTTCCAAATTAAATCATATAACTTTGCTTCATCCCCGGAAAGCGTTGGTTTTTCGCCATCGAAATGGGTTGGACGTATTGCTTCGTGTGCTTCCTGGGCGTTTTTAGATTTTGTAACATACACATTTGGTTTTTGTGGTACAAATACATTACCGTAATTTTTTGCTATAAATGCACGGATTTCGCTTACTGCATCAGCCGCCAAATTTGTTGCATCAGTACGCATATATGTGATTAATCCTTGCTCGTATAATTTTTGTGCAGTTGACATTGTGCGTCGTGATGAAAAATATAATTTACGTGCGGCTTCTTGTTGTAAAGTACTTGTTGTAAATGGTGCAGCCGCCCTGCGTGAAATTTTCTTTTTATCAATTGAAATAACATTTGCATCAATCACAGGTTTTCCGATTTTTTCCAGGATTTCATGCACATACGCGTTATTTTCAATTGTCATTTTTTCAATTTTTTTACCATTAAAATTTGACAATTGTGCATTAAAATCAGTTCCGCTGTGATTACAATTTGCTGTTACAGACCAATATTCCACAGGTTTGAAATTTTCAATTTCGCGTTCACGATCAACAACCAGTTTAACTGCAACAGATTGCACACGCCCTGCGCTGCGCCCCAGGTTACGCCGCCATAACAAAGGTGAAATTCCAAAACCAATTAAATAATCCAATGCACGCCGAACAAGATACGCATCAACTAAATCAGTATCTATTTCGCGTGGATGTTGAATTGCGTCCATCACAGCGTGTTTTGTTATTTCATGAAACGCAACACGATAAACTTTTTTACCATCCAACGCGTGTTTTGCTTTTAATATATCCAGAATATGCCAAGCAATGGCTTCGCCTTCGCGATCAGGATCGGATGCCAGATATACAGCATCAGCTTTTTTTAATTCGTTAATAATTTGCTTAATTTGTTTTTCTTTCCCAGGCATAATTTGCCAGCGCATGGCGAAATCATGTTCAGTATCAACACTGCCATTTTCGGGCACTAAATCACGTACATGGCCAACCGATGCGATTACACGCCACCCTGCCCCAAGATATTTTTCTATGGTTTTGGCTTTTGATGGTGATTCAACTATAAGCAGATTCATAACCTTAACTTCCTTTGGCAGATAATTGTTGATCTTTATGAATATGTGCATTCTGGCATAATCCGAACCCAAACATCAGTGATAACAAGCTGCTGCCGCCAAATGACATAAGCGGTAACGGAACACCGACCGTCGGCATCAGTCCCAGAACCATGGAAATATTTATAAAATAATAAATGAAAAAGTTCAACATAAAACCAAAACACACAAGTTGCCCAAACCTGTTTCGACACGTTTTTGCACAACGAAACAGTACTAAAATTATTACAGTATAAAGAATTAATAGTACAAATGCGCCAACAAACCCGAATTCTTCACCCAGCATAGTAAATATAAAATCAGTTTGTTTTTCAGGTAAAAATGACTGTTGTGATTGTGTGCCGGCCATATAACCTTTGCCCAACATTCCCCCAGAACCAAACGCAATTTTTGCCTGGTTAATTTGGTAACCGGCACCCTGGGCATCGTGATCAGGGTTTATAAACGTAATAATTCTGTCACGTTGATAATCATGCAGTCCCCCAAACCACATCAAAGGCGCAGCCATAAGCCCCAGTATTATTGCGATAATAAACCACTTTTTTTGTGCACCAACGATATAAAACATACCAACTGTAATCATACCCAATGACAAAGCGGTTCCTAAATCAGGTTGTGCAACAATTAATAAAAACGGCACCAGTAACATTGCGCCCGGCACAATATAATTTTTAAGTTGTGATAATTCCACAGAATTCATCCATGCAAAATACCGTGCCAATGCCAATACAAGCGCAATTTTAATTAATTCAGATGGCTGAACATGAAAAAATCCCAAATTTAACCATCTTTGTGCCCCCATACCAGTGTGTCCGACAAAAGTTACCAATATGATTAAAATAAGCGCAACGGCATAAATTAAATATGCTGATTTAATCCATGTTTTAATATTAGTAAATGCTGCAAAGAAAAACACCCCAAAGCCAAGTACTATTTTAATTAATTGTGACAAAGCAAATGGCCGCCATGCACCACCACCCGCTGAATACAGCACAACAATTGAAATCGCCAATATCAAACACATAGGGATAAACATAGCCCATGAAAAGCGCCCCAGTTTTTCAGGGAAACTCATCATACTTGCATTTGAAACGCGTGTTTGTCGGGTCATTATTACTGTTTATCCTCTAAGATTGCGCGCATAGTTGCGGCCACAGTGCGTGCAGCTGGGCCGCTGCCGCCGGTATGTTCAGTTATTGCGCATACAACATAACGTGGATTGTTTGTTGGCGCATATCCAACAAATAATCCATGGTTACGCATATTCCATTTTAATTGTTCGTTGGTTAATACCCCGCTTTCGCGTTCAGCGCGTGAAATACTGCGCACCTGGGACGTACCGGTTTTCCCGCCCATGCGCGCCCCATTGACGTTGATTGCGCTGCCGTATGCAGTTCCCCCGCGTTTTGTAACCAATTCCAAGCCGCTTAACACAGCATTTATATTTTTTTGCTGTAATCCCAGATTATCAAATTTTGGTGCATCTGCGGTCATAATAAGTCGTGGAATAACAATTTTATTTGATGCAGTTCGTGCCATCATCACAGCCAATTGCAGACAATTTGCCAATATAAATCCCTGGCCTATGCCTGAAATAATTGTATCACCATGCACCCATTGGTAACCTATATTTTCTTCTTTCCAATATCTGTCTGGCATAATACCTGACATTTCGCGTGATATAACGCCATCCATAAATTTTTGTGTAAACCCAAGTTTAACAGCCATATCTTTTATAGAATCGATACCTATGCGCAAAGCCAGTTGATAAAAATAAATATCGCAAGAATGCTGTAAAGCCTGGGCCAGGTTCACATAACCGTGTCCTTCGGGCACCCAACAGTGATATCGTCTGTCACCATAATCCCAGTGCCCTGGGCAATATATTTTTTCATTTGGCGTAATTGCGCCAGATTCCAACGCAGCCAGCGCAACAACTATTTTGAACGTAGATCCAGGCGGATAAAGCCCTTCGACGGCTTTATTCATAAAAGGTTTCATAAAATCGTTACGCAGCGATGCAATATACTCATCACCATCGTCGGCACCGAACATATTGGCGTCAAAACTGGGGGTTGAAACCATCGCCAAAATATTACCATTTTTTATATCTAATGCCACCCCGCACCCAGATTTGTGCATCAACAGCGAATCATACATTACACGTTGTGCGGAATCGTTAATAGTTGTTTTTATATTTTGCCCAACAACAGGCGCGCGAAATTGTGATTTATCTTCGCCAGTAACCCGCCCGACTGCATTTGTAATCATCACAGTTTGCCCGGCAATTCCGGCCAATTCATCATTAAATAATTTTTCCAACCCGGTTATACCTGTGGTCATAAAAGGTGCATTTGCAACAGGCTGTGCCGGCTCACCCACATACCCGAACACCTGTGCGCCGGCTGGTCCCATTTCATACACACGTGCAAAACCGTTACGCACGTGCATTCCTGGGATATTTTTTGCCTGCAAAGCAGCCAACTCGTTCCAGTTTGAATTTTCACTTATTAATACAGGTTGAAATCCAGGCTGTTTTTTTATTTGTTTATAAATTTTATCTAAACGTTTTTTAGGCAGTTTTAATTCATCTGCAACAATTTTTATAACTTCATCCAAATTTTCTGTTTCTTCTGGAACGATGTATATGCGGTAAATATTGGTGTCGCGCGAAATAGGTGTGCCAGATTCAGATAATATTTTTCCACGTTCTGGCATATTTATTTGAATTCTGAACGAGTTATTTTCGCTTTGTTTTTTATAATCGCGATAATTAAACAATTGCATTTGTAACATGCGCAGCACCAACACAGATGTAAGTACCGCACCAGCAGTTAGAAATAAAGCACTGCGGCGGTCAAAAGTACGTGCAACTTCTTTATCTATCATTGCACACCCTTTTGATCAAAGCAGTTATTGGGATATAAAGCGTTGAAACCCACGCAAACAGCCATGCGCCGCGCATAAGATTTGAAATATTAAAACCAACCAGTAATAACCCCAGCGTTGAAACACCAAAAAACACCATAAACACATACAAAGCGTTTTTATCGGCCTTGGATAAATCAAATACAGTTTGAAAACCATTTACAGCATAAAATATGCAATACATCACAGTCCAATACACAAGTGTATCAAATCTGTAATCTATTAAAAAACAAAACAGTGCTGCAAATGGCGCAAACCAAGGCACAGGCCGCACAAAAGAACAGTAAAATATGGGAATAATGGCCAAAATTCCAGCCGGATTCCAAAATGCCAAAGACAATCGCCACAATACAATAACTGTAACGAATGGGAATACAGCCTGTAAAAATTTAATTAGCCTATATTTCATTACTGTATGCGTTTTGTGTGTCGAATTTCAAAACAATTACTCGTGATAATGTATCTGGCTGAATTATACGAATATCGGTATCATTAATCATTTCACCAACAATAATACCGTTTGGCAAAACACCACTTATATTACTTGTTAGAAGTTTTGCCCCGGCCTGTGGTTTATATTCAGCATTACTAAGTAATCCGATTGTTGGTGTATTTGAACCATTACCACGTAAAAATCCATAAATTTCGGTTCCTGCAATTCGAACAGCGATATTTGTATTTGCATCAGTCAATGCACGTACACGTGAGAAATTTGGCGCTACATCAGTTATTATCCCAACCAACATATCAGTAGTAGATATAACAACCATACCATTATCCAGGCCGTGATTTGTTCCTTTGTTTATAAAAAACGTACTGTGATGAAATGCGGTATTATCATATGTGACATCAGCCACAACGGCCCCCAGTGATTTATTTTGCACAATATCCAATTCGCGATTTAATTTTTCATTTTCCATAATTGCGATATCGCACGCGTTTTTATTACTAAGTGCCGCATCCAATTGCGCACGCAGTTCCTGGTTTTCTGTTCGCAGATTTGATAATTCGCGCACATTATCAACAGCCGCCCCAATTGCGCGCACAGGCCACGTGATAACATCCCCAACCCAATTTGCCACGGGTAACACCACATGTGCCAGACCATTCATAATTGTATAATCAGGCTTTGCAATCATTATATAGATGAACAATACAGGCAACACCGCCGCAGCCGCAGCGGATTTAATAATAGTTTTTAATCTGGCAGACAGTTTATTTGGGTTCATCGGGCATAAGTGTAGACTCTTAAAACCAGATATTCAATAAAAACTTGATTTTTCATTTAATTATGTCAAAATAGCCCAAGTGTTAACCAGGCCGAAATGGCAATGGCATTGCCATAAGGTAAATTAAAAGGGGTATAAAAATGCCAAAACTGAAAACAAAGTCGTACTTGAAAAAGCGCGCATCTATGACTGCGACTGGTAAAATCCGCGTGGCCAGAAATGCCCATAAAAAGCTGTTGCGCAATAAATCCAAGCGTGCAAACAACGCTGGGTCAAAGCCACAGTATCTGAATGATAACATGAAGGGACAGGCGAAAATCTTGGCCCCATATGGTTTGAAATAATAAAAGGGGGCAATTATGGCAAGGGTTAAACGCGGAACAACCGTAAAACAAAAACACAATAAAATCTTGGCGCGTGCCAAAGGTTATTTGGGGCGTCATCATTCCACTTATCGTGCTGCCCGTGAAAAAACAGAAAAAGCGGGTCAATATGCATATCGCGATCGTCGCGTTAAAAAACGTGAATTTCGTGGTTTGTGGATTGTTCGTATCAACGCCGCAGTGCGCAGCAATGGTATGACTTACAGCCAATTTATGAATGGTTTGAAAAAAGCTGGCGTTGCGCTGGACAGAAAAGTTCTGGCTGAAATGGCATATGCCGGTGATGCAAATTTTGCAAAATTGGTTGAAACAGCAAAACGATTTACTTCCGCAGACGCTAAATAAGCCTTGGCGGTGGGTATATTATTTTGTATTATAAAGGCCGTCACATGACGGCTTTTATTGTTTTAATACGGGGTAGTGTTATGCATGAACAAATAAAAAATATTAATACATTGGAAGATTTGCAATCGTTGTACACGGCAACATTTGGCAAAAATGGTACAATGACAGCCAAATTAAAGAATATGAAAAATCTGGACAATGATGCGCGCGCGGAATTGAATCGCGAAAATACCGAACTGCGCGAGTTATTCAAGACGCGCCAGGCTGAAATTGAAAATGCGGTTATGATGGATGCATTAAAGTCGCAAAAACAGGATGTAACATTGTCACCATTGCCTGAAAATCGTGGTACCTTGCACCCATTAACCCAAAGTTTGTCTGATGTGGCATCGATTTTGGAATCATTTGGGTACACAATGTGGACCGGGCCCGAGGTTGAAGATGATTGGCATAATTTTACTGCATTAAATACCCCAGAATATCACCCTGCCCGTGATATGCAGGATAGTTTCTTTTTGGAAAATGGCAATGTTTTGCGCACACAAACTTCGGCCATTCAAATTCGCAGCATGGAAAAAATCGGTGCACCAATAAAAATGTTTGGCATAGGTGCCACATATCGCAAGGAAATGGACGCCACCCACAGCCCTATGTTCCATCAGATAGAGGGTTTGTACATAGGCAAAGATATTACCATGTCTGATTTAATTGCGGACGTACGTGAATTTTTGAAACGCTTTTTCGAAATGGACGATGTGAAATTGCGTATTCGTCCGTCGTATTTTCCGTTTACAGAACCCAGCATAGAAATAGATTTAATGTGGCAAAACAAAAAATGGCTGGAAATTATGGGATCCGGCATGGTGCATCCAAACGTTTTACGTAATTGCAACATAAATCCAGATGAATACCAGGGCTTTGCCTTTGGTTTTGGCTGGGACAGATTGGCTATGTTAAAATATGGTCTGAACGATATACGTAAATTTTATGATGGCGATGTTCGTTGGTTAAAGGCCGCAGGAATATAATATCGGGGGTGAAAAAATGAAATGGACTTATGATTGGTTAAAAGATTATTTGAAAACAGATGCATCACCCGAACAGGTTGCAGATACTTTAACTCGTACCGGATTGGAAGTAGAAGATTTATACGTGCCCATTGCACCAATTGCTGCGAAAATTATTGAATGCGCCCCCGTGGACGGCAGTGATCATTTACACTTGTTAAAGGTTGACGATGGTTTTGGCACGCCTCGCCAGGTTGTTTGTGGTGCACCAAATGCACGTGTTGGATTAATATCTGCGCTGGCATTACCGGGCTGCATCATCGAAGGGCATGAAATTAAAAGCGGGAAACTGCGTGGTGTAATGTCAGACGGCATGATGTGCAGCGCACGTGAATTAGGTATTGGTGATGATCACAGTGGAATAATTGAACTGGATGAAAATACAAAAATTGGTTCGCCTGTTATTAATATGGAAACAGTGTTTGATGCAGGCATTACACCAAATCGTCCAGATTATTTGGCTGTGCGTGGAATTGCGCGTGATTTGTCTGCATGTGGATTGGGTGAATATATTGCGCCCGCCGATAACACACTTGCACCGGTTAAATCGGCGCGCAATGTAAATGTTAAAACAGATAAATGTTCTGTGTATCAGTTTTGCGAGATTCATGGAATCACCGTTGCGGACAGTGATAAAAAAATAAAATCTCGTTTGGCTGCGATTGGTATTAACCCAAAAAATGCGCCTGTGGATACTACGAATTATATTTGTTACGATATGGCGCAACCGATGCACTGCTTTGACGCAGACGAAATTGTTGGTGATATTACTGTGCGCATGGCAACGCCAGGTGAACAGTTCACAGACTTGTTCGGCGCAACACACGAATTGGTTGATACAGATGTTGTAATTGCTGATGAAAGTGGAATATTGGCGTTGGCGGGCGTAGTTGGTGGTGCGCGTGGCATGACGACAGACAAAACAAAAAATATCATTTTGGAAAGTGCATATTTTAATCCTGTCTCGGTGCGTAAAACATCAAAAAGATTGGGAATATCAACAGATTCGTCATACAGATATGAACGCGGAATCGACCCCACGATTACAGGAATCGCACTGGCGCGTGCGGCAAATATTATCATGGACGCATGCGGCGGCAAAATTGTTGGCACTGGAATTGGCGGAAAAATCCCAGATGAGGTGCGTAAAATTGAATATACGCCTGATTTATTCAAACGTAAGACAGGTATTGATATGCCGGCACAAACCCAACGCGACATACTGGAAAAATTGGGATTTGCGGTAACTGAATTAAATAACAAGTGGTACATCACGCCACGTCCGGCACGTGTGGATGTTACAATCGCAGAAAACATAGTATCTGAATTAATTCGTATATATGGATACGATAATATTGCACGTGTTGCTGTACACAAAGCATCTGACAGTGCCGCACACCATGATTATTACATTGATGTGAAACGCGAATTGGCTGCCCGTGGTTTGAACGAGGCCAAATCATTCGGCTTTGGTAATTCAAAAACAGAAGTTTTATTATCGGATAAACCTGTTGTAAAAGTTGCAAATCCAATTGTAAACGACATGGATACAGCACGTAATAATTTGTTGGGCAATGTGCTGGAATTCGTACGCAATAATGAAAAGCGTGGATACCCAGATTTAAATTTATTTGAATTGGGCACAGTGTTTGATGGTGACGCACCAGGCGCACAACACACACAAATCTGCATTGTGCGCACGGGTGACACGGCCCCACGTCATTGGACGGGCCGCAATCGCGCAACAGATATTTACGATGTAAAAGCAGATTTAATCGCATTGTTGCACGGACAAAATTTCACAGTCACAACTGATAACCCGCCGCGTTGGGCGCATCCATTCAGATATGGCGCCATCATGCAGGGCAAAAAAAAGATAGCAGAATTTGGTGAATTATCACCAATTGCTGCGCGTGCACTGAAAATCAAAACGCGTGTAAATGTTGCAATTGTTGACGATGCGGATGTTTTACCACATGGCCGCAAACCGCATGAACCAAAGTTGTCGGAATTTCAACCTTTAACGCGTGACTTTGCATTTATTGTGGACACAGATACCCCGGCCGAAAAGTTAACATCTGCGGCGCGTGGTACAGATGCGCGTATATCGGACGTGGTTGTATTTGACGCGTTTGATATGGGAAATGGTAAAAAATCCATCGCGTTTACAATAACTATTACGCCGATGGAAAAAATATCTGATGATGATTTGCAAAAATTACAGTCTGCGGTTATTGCGAATGTAGAAAAGAAATGTAACGCGCAAATCCGTGATAAGTAATAAAAAAAGCCGGCATTTACCGGCTTTTTTTATGTTTTTTTATACTGTTTTACCCGGTGCATTGCACCAGCGTGCAACCGGGCATTCCCCACATTTTGGTCTCAACGCCCGACAAATATACCGGCCATGTAAAACCATCACATGATTTACAATCGAGTGATATTTTTTTGGAATAATTTTTAATAACTCTTCTTCAACCTTTTCAGGTGTATTTGCATCTGCGCCAACCCAACCATATCTGTGTGCGTTGCGAAAAACATGGGTGTCCACCCCTATGTTCGGCGCGCCCCACAACACATTCATAATAACATTAGCGGTTTTTTGACCAACACCCGGCAATTTCATCAATGCGTCACGATTATGATATTTTTGTGAAAATTTATAATTGTCATCTGCGCCGCCATCTTCATCCATTAATTTCGCGGCAAGTCCCATGATGCTTTTTGCTTTGTTATTAAAAAAAGACAACACACGAATATACTGTTTTAATCCATCTTCGCCCAATGCAATCATTTTCGCAGGCGACGGCGCCACACGAAACAGCGCAGGCGTAACCTCGTTAACCTTTTTATCAGTCGCCTGGGCCGATAAAATCACCGCCACAGCAAACGTGAATTCATTCACAGAATACAATTCCGACCGTATATTCATGTCTATTACGGTCGGAACATGTTTGAAATAAATATCTGGGGTTAAATTCATATTTTATTGCTTATTCTGAAAGCAAGCGTTCTTCGCACAGTGCCTGGCAATCATTCATGCATTGTGTGCGCACAGCATCTTCGCTGTCGCCAGAAATTTCCACACTATCCACCAGGATGTTTTTGTGTGTTGCATCAGATGCGAAACACAAACAACGTGTCGAGTAATTTTGTGATTGATGTTTTTCATCGCGCACGACCTGGCCATCAATACTTTCGTAATTTGCAGAAAAACTTTGTTCCATTGAAATACCCGCGCATTGTGATGTAATTACCACAGTATTTTCGCGTGCATCCAATGTACCAACGTAAAACCCTACAAAAAACACGACACACAAACCAAGTAACCACAAAATAAAATTTACAGATTTATGCATATGCATAATTTCCCCCTTTTTATGCTTTTTCTATTGCGATTGATAAATCATATCCTTCGACAGAGGTATTATACACCCCTTTTTCATTTTGTGATATATTTTTTATCAACGCATCACGCATAATACGATTTTTATGTTGTTCAATTGCCGCAGCCAGCGCAGGATCCGCATTATAAGTTAAATTAATACGATCAGAAACATCCAGACCTGCGGCTTTACGGCTGTCTTGGATAAATCGCAATGCATCGTTGGCCAAACCTTCGGCAACCAATTCAGCATTAACGTCTGTATCCAAAATCACCACTGCGGTGTTATCAGGTAACGCAGCCCCAGTTACACCATCACGCACAGTTAAACGATTTTCAAATTCGTCTGCGTTTAATTCGTATTCGCCAACCTGCAACGTATTGCCCGAAATCGTGTATGCACCGCGTTTTACCGCCGGTATAATTTCACGCAGTGCACCGCCCAATCGTGCACCAATTTTCGGTGTAATAAGATATACGAACGCGTCCGCAACATCATTAAAGTTATCTGTAAATTCCACAGATTTAACATTTAATTCATCGCGAATAATATCGCTGTACGCGGATAAATCAGTGCCCGCCACAGTCAATTTCGCCAATGGCAAACGATTACGCAGTTTGTATTGTTCGCGTAATTGCTTTCCAACGGATACTACCGCCTGCACGCGCCGCATATCAGACACGATTTGCTTATCATAATCCGCGGCATCCGGGAAAGGTTGCAAATGCACACTGTCGCCACCGGTTAAATTACGATAAATATAATCAGAAATAAACGGTGCAAACGGTGCCAACGCGCGGCACAGCGTGGTCAGCACTGAATACAGCGTGTCAAACGCATCCTGGTCTTCGTCCCAGAAACGTGCGCGCCCGCGGCGTATGTACCAGTTATTTAACACATCCAGGAATCTTACAAATTCTTTGATTGCTGCATCAGGTTTGTATTCATCCAACGCAGTGCGAACAACGGAAACAAGTTCGTTTAATTCCGCAATAATATATTTATCCAGCGCGCCCGTTCCCGCGGATTTTGCGCGTGCGGTAATATTACCCGCGTTCGCATATAACGTAAAGAAATGATACGCATTCCACAGCGGGGTTAATATAGTTTTTGTTGATTCCGCAAAAACTTTTCCAGCCATATCGATACCAACTGGCTCGGCCTTTAAGAAATTTGACCCCAGAATAAACAAACGCACTGCGTCCGCCCCGCATTTTTCAATTTGTTCGGACGGGTCTGTAAAATTCCCCAGTGATTTGGATAACTTTTTCTTGTTGTCATCCACAACCATCCCGTTCACAGACACTGTTTTGAACGCAGGACTGTCGAACAGCGCCGTTGCCAAAACCATCAGCGAATAAAACCAGCCACGCGTTTGATCCTGGCCTTCGATAATATAATCGGCTGGGAAAGTTGCGGCAAATTTATCGGCGTTTTCGAACGGATAATGCAGCGACGCCCACGGCATAGACCCAGATTCCACCCAACAATCCAAAACATCAGGAATGCGTGTCCATCCGTCTTTTGTTAATTTATCCAACGTTGGCCGATGCAGGTCGTCAATCTTCACGCCAAAGAAATCTTCCATTTCTTTGACGGAACCAAACACTTTATATTCGCCGTCTTTTTCCCATATCGGCAGTGGCGTCCCCCAAAAACGATTGCGCGACACAGACCATGGGCGTGCACCCTCTATCCACGTGCGGAAACGTTCGCCGGCCGAAGTCCAACGTACTTTTTGATTATTTTCAATTAATTTTTCGCGGATTTTCGGCACATCGATATACCAGGAATCAGTTGCGCGATAAATTAATTTTTCTTTACTGCGTGGACTGTAAGGATAACTGTGTTTGTGCTGTTCTTTTTTTACCAGATGCCCGTTTTCGCGCAGATGCTGAATTATTTTTGGATTGGCAACAAAGATATTTTCGCCGGCCCAATCACGCACGGTTTCATCAAAGTTTCCATAACTGTCAACATTTAACAAAACCGGGAATTTCGGGTCGATATTTTTCGCAGCCCAAAAATCATCTTCGCCGTATGCGGGCGCTATGTGCACGATTCCGGTACCATCAGCGTCCGATACATAATCAGCCGGAATGATTTTATATAACAAATCAGACGTGCCCACATAATAATCGAACAACGGTGTATAACGCAATCCAACCAATTCAGTCCCCATAACTGTACCGATTTTTTCTGCGTTTTCGAATTGTTTTGCATACGCGGCCAGTCGTGATTCAGCAATGATATACACCGCCCCATCGCTGTCACGCATACGCAAATAAGTCATATTCGGATTCACCGCCAGCGCAGAATTCGCCGGCAACGTCCATGGCGTTGTTGTCCATGCCAACACGCGTTCGCCTGTTTCCAATTCAAACCAAACTGTAACAGCATCATCAACAACATCCATATATTCACTTGATGCCTCGGAATTGGATAACACGGTTCCCAATTTCCAATCGTATGGATTAACGCGAAAATCTTTGTATAACAGCCCGCGGTTATATAATTCTTTGACCGCCCATATAACAGATTCCATATAGTCTTTATCCATGGTGCGATAACCATAACCGTCACCCACATCAACCCAGCGACCTATGCGTTCGATAAAGCGTTCCCATTCGTGGGTATAAGTTAAAACATCTTTGCGGCACATATCACAAAAAGCGGCAATTCCATCGGTTGCGACAATATCTTTGGCCTGGCGCCCTTGCTTTTTTTCAACCGAGATTTCAGCCGGCAAACCATGGCAATCCCAACCCAGTTCGCGCACAACATGGCGACCGCGCATAGTTTGATAACGTCCAACCATATCTTTGACGGCGGACACACCCAAATGCCCCCAGTGCGGCAAACCATTGCCAAACGGTGGCCCGTCATAGAACGAAAACGGATGTCCCAATTTAGTTTGATTTAACGATTTATGAAAAGTATCGTCATTGCGCCAAAATTTCAACGTTTCACGTTCCAACGCTGGGAAATCTGCCTTTGGATCTGTCTTAGGATATGCCATTTTAATATGCTCCTTTTGCGCGATTATAAAAAACGGGCGCCCATGCGCCCCAGCCACGTGCAGAAGCGCATGTGCCAGTTTATCTTATAATAATTATTGCCGTGTTATTCATGTTTATTTTATTCCTGGTGCCGGTTATAGGACTTGAACCTACGACCCCCTCATTACGAA
>JADINE010000015.1 GCA_017694175.1 Candidatus Enterousia excrementavium
GGTCTATTCCATTGCGCAGGCCTGGTCGAATACGTATGAACCAGTGCTGTCGCTGTATGTAGTATTCGCTGGCGCATACATGATGCATGACCCGCCTGGGCTGGACGCAAGGCAACTCGTGGCTGTGCCGGCGGACGAATAGTTCGATGGGCATGCACTGTTCGCGATGTCCATATAATCCTCTACAACCGCAACATAACCGGACGGGCACGAAGTGGACGGCGCGGCGGCAAATGCGCCAACCGGCGCAATTGCCAGGACTAATACAATTATTCTTTTCATCGTCGCCCCCATTAGTCAGACAGAGAACCAAACAGCGCAGACCGAAAGGCCGGAAAGTTAGAGTCCCGGGCGTTGAACGCACAGGAGTACGCGCATTCCGTGGCGCAATCACCGGCCGACAGGCCCGAGCGGCCGAACACCCAGCGCGACACGGCGGGACTTATCATACGACACCAGCAATTATTGTTTTCCTCAGTTCCATACGATGTATCCAGTTCTGTTGCTGTCGTTGTTGTCGCAACTGTTGAGACACCTTTTGTACTACTGCATATTCCTATACCTCTTATCGGTGTGCTTACCCCGTTTGTTGTACACGTGGCTGCCCGATCGGTATGATCTAGGTATTGTGAATAACTTGAGGTACACGTCGTGCTGCTGTTCAATGCGACGCATTTGGTGACGGCTTGGGCGCCGGTGGTGGTTATGGCGCATAGCATTGCGCCGGCTAGGATTATTTTTAATTTCATTTTCTAACTCCTGTTTGTTTTCCGAATAAGAAAACCACCAAAAAAACTTGGTGGTCAGGAGGTTAGCAACAATCCTTAGAATTGTGTCACTTATTTGATATTCGTGACCCTCCTGACCCGTGGTCAGGAGTTTTTATTTTACGTCGTATAAAAACAGCGCGTGCGCGCCAGTTTTTCCCGTTCGACGCTAAGGCAGAGGTTGCTACACCCCATCAGTGGAACACCCACCGACATTCGTATAATATCGCGTTAACGTGAATAATGCAAGGGGCATTTGTGCCCCGTTTTTATTCCAACACCTGTTTTTGTAATTCGATTAATTTTTTGCACCCATCGGCGGCCATATCCATCAATTGTTCAATTTGGGTGCGGTTAAATGGATGTTGTTCACCTGTGGCCTGAATTTCGATAAAATCGCCATTACCGGCCATAACAAAATTAGAATCTATCTCGGCTGTGCAATCTTCGTCATAATCCAAATCCAAAACTAATTCGCCATTAAATATTCCAGCGGAAATTGCAGCAACATAATCCCGTACAGGATTTTCAGCAATGCGGCCACGTTCCATAAGCCACCGTACAGCCAACACCAGTGCCACATATCCGCCGGTAATCGATGCACATCGTGTGCCGCCATCGGCCTGAATCACATCACAGTCGATTGTGATTGTGTGGCGCCCCAGTTTTTCCATATCAACCACGCTGCGCAATGCCCGCCCCACCAGACGTGAAATTTCCGCATTTCTGTGATCTTTCATTAATGTTTCGCGTCCTTTGCGTGTACCATTTGCGCGCGGCAGCATAGAATACTCGGCCGTCACCCAACCGCCTGTTTTATTTTGCAGCCGTTTCCACAATGGCTGATTAAATTCCACCGACGCAGTACATAAAACCTGGGTACCACCGATTTTGATTAAACATGAACCTTCGGCCCATTTGTTAACAGCCGTTTCCATTGAAACAGGGCGAATTTGTGTGGCTTGGCGCAAAGATGGACGCATCATTTTATAATATCCTTTGTGTTACAGTCGTATCACTATATAACAGATGTATTCAATTGCAATGCTTTTTGCATTTGATTTTTTGTGCACATATGTGTATTCTTTGAATTGAAAAGGAATTTTTTATGTCAGCCAAGGCAAAACGCCTGTTCAAAAAAATAGTCAGTTATTCAGGCTTTTTTTTCTTTATATTGGCCGCCATCATGTTGTGGTGGCAACTGCGGGAGTATACATTTTCAGATATAATTCACGCCATTGGCGATATTCCATTTGTGTACCTTTTGGCGGCATGTGTGGCGTGTTTTCTGGGGTATGTGTGCCTGGCAACATATGATTACCTGGCATTACGATACATCGGGGCGTCCAATCGTGTTTCTTGGTGGAAATGGATGCTGGCGGGCATGTTGGGCTTTGCAATAAGCAATAATGCAGGCAATGCGGTGGTAAGTGGCGGCGCAATACGATACCGGCTGTATACGCGCTGGCGTATTACAGGTGGCGATATTGTAAAAATGATAACCTTTTCAGGGTTAACATTTTTTCTGGGGGCGTCAGCCATTGTCATAGCGGGATATTTTCTGGTTCCCTCGGATATTCTGGACAGATCTGTTGGTGCCAGTTTTGGTATAAATACTTTGTTTATAATCTGTACTGCGGCTGTATTGGCGTATTTGGCGGCGACTTTGTTTTTCCGCAAAAAGCACATAAAAATTGGCAAAATTAAATTCCAGGTTCCAACCACCGCCACCGCATTGGCGCAAATATTATTGGGGGCCACGGACAGCATTTTGGCGGGATTGGTGCTTTATTTTTGTTTGTTGCCATTTGTGGAAATTCCATTTGGCACATATATTGGTCTGTTTGTTATCGCCCAGGCAACCGGCATTTTCAGCCAGGTTCCCGGTGGTATCGGCGTATTCGAAAGTATATTTTTATTGGCTTTGCCCGACGCAGTGGACAAAGCGGACATATTCGGCGCCCTGTTGGCATACAGAATCATATACTATCTGTTGCCGTTAATTGGGGTGGGGGGGCTGTTTTTCATATACGAACATTGGTTGCGCGTTCGCATGAAGCGTTGGATGAACGATGCGCGTGAAATAATTCCCAAAATTCCACAAAAAATAAAAAATATTAAACCCAGAAAAAAATAAATGCCTTGCGTGTGTGCCCCTGGCATGTTATGCTGGGGTTTGACGTATGAAAATGGGAATAATATAAAGTGTTTGTATTGTCACTGATTTCTTTAATTCGCTATGCGCTGTTTATGATCATTGCGCATTCCCTTGGCATGGGCACAGACGCCCCACGGGGACGGATTATGTCTGTTTCATACGTGTATAACATAAAAGGATTACTGAATGTCAAAGAAGATTTATGTGGACGCAGTCCACCCGGAGGAAACGCGTGTAGTCGTTGTGGATACCACAACCAATCGTGTTTCTGATTTTGACGTTGAAACAACCACCAAACCCCAGATAAAGGGAAACATTTATCTGGCCAAGGTTATTCGCGTTGAACCTTCCTTGCAGGCGGCATTTGTTGATTATGGATCGGGGAAAAACGGATTTTTGCCGTTTTCTGAAATCCACCCGGATTATTATCAGGTTACCCCGGAACAGAAAAAGAAATTGTTGGAATTGGCGCATGCCAATATTGTTGACGACGACGACGACCCAGACGACGAAGCGGACGAAGTTGCCGAATACGACGACCACAGCGCGGGCGAGGATAACAAAGAACTTACCAAACGTTCCCACGAATTCAAAATTCAGGATGTTATAAAACCAAAGC
Source organism: Candidatus Enterousia excrementavium (assembly GCA_017694175.1). Lineage (GTDB taxonomy): Bacteria > Pseudomonadota > Alphaproteobacteria > Rs-D84 > Rs-D84 > Enterousia > Enterousia excrementavium. Next base: position 3,545 of record JADINE010000015.1, read on the forward strand.
AAATCTTGCTGGTCCAGGGGGTCAAGGAAGAACGCGGCCAAAAAGGTGCATCGATGACAACGTACCTTTCTTTGGCTGGGCGGTTTGCTGTTTTGATGCCTAATTCCCGCAAGCGTAACAGTTACGGCATTTCCAAAAAAATTTCAGACAAAGCCGAACGTGCGCGCCTGCGCGAGATTTTGCACGAATTGAAAATTCCTCGTGGTATGACGGTTGTGTTACGTACAGCGGCCCTGGGGGCGAATGCGGTTGATATTGCCAAAGACTATGATTATTTGGTTAATTTGTGGAACGAAATCCGCAAAACAACGCTGGAATCTGTGGCGCCGGTTACAATTCATACCGAAGATTCACTGTTGCGCCGTGTGGTGCGCGATTTTCTGTCTGACAAAGACGATGTATTAATCATCCAGGGCGAGGAAGCATATGACGCCGCCAAACAGTATTTTCAGCAAATGTACGGCCGGGCCCCGCGCAAGCAATTGGTGCAATACCGTGATGCCGCCGTGCCTTTGATGGTCAAGGCCGGCGTTGAAAAACAACTGGAAGGCATGCATGGCCCATATGTTCAATTGCCATCTGGCGGTTCGTTGGTTATCAATCAAACCGAAGCCATGGTGACAATCGACGTTAATTCGTCACGCGCGATAAAGGAAAAAGATATTGAACAAACGGCCTTGAATACTAATCTCGAGGCTGCCGAAGAAATCGCGCTGCAATTGCGTTTGCGTGATTTGGCTGGGATTGTTGCGATTGATTTTATTGATATGGAAGAAGAAAAAAATAATCGCAAACTGGAATCCAAAATGCGCGAGGTTATGAAGCGTGATCGCGCCCGTACCCAGGTTGCTAAAATCAATAATTTCGGTGTGTTGATGTTGTCGCGTCAGCGCCTGCGCAGCAGTTTTATGGAATCGTCCTATGTGCAATGTCCGCATTGTATGGGGGCGGGCGTGGTGCCATCGATTCAAACGGCGTCGATAATAATGTTCCGCCATTTACAGGAAAAACTGTTGGCCAAAAGCGCCCAGAAAATTATTATGACCGTTCCAACCGACGTGGCAATTTATTTGCTGAATAATAAACGGGCGGAATTGGCGGCGATGGAATCTGAATTTGAAACTGAAATCGTTATTGTTGGCGACGACAGTTTGATGAACATAGATCAATATTCGATTCAACGCGTGGCCCCGGAACAGAATAAAACAGAAGATGCGCTGGGGGCATATGCGCCGTCGACCGACGCTAAAAAGAAAAATGCCCAGCATGCCGAGGCTAAAAAGACAACAATGAACGCGCCGCGTCGCAAGCGTAAAAAACAACCTGCCAGAAAGAAAACTATTTGGCAAAAACTAGTTGGTTAATCACAATCCCCCATTTGGGGGATTTTTTTATAATGTTTATGTGTTGCGTTATGGTTTGGGCGGCGGTACAATTACCAGCGATGAAAAATAAATATATTGATGCTCATTGCCATTTGCAAAATGTACCCGATGTGAACAGTGCATTGGCGGCGGCCAGGGCGGCCGGTGTGTGTGGGGTAATATGCAATGCCACTGCGCCAAACGATTGGGCGCATGTGATGCAAATTGCGCAAAATAATGATATGGTGCGTGGTGCAATTGGGGTGCATCCGTGGAACGTTCAAAATCTGCCTGAAAATTGGGCGCACAGCATGCGCGATATTCTGGCACACAATTTGGAAATGATGGTGGGTGAAATTGGAATGGACAAATATCATCCTGATTTGCGCACCCAGGCGGCCGTGTTCACCACGTGTGTGGACTTGGCGTGTGAATTCGCGCGTCCTGTGTTTGTTCATTGTGTTGGCGCATGGGATAAAGTGTTACAGATTTTGAAATCGCGCCATGTGCATTTACCGCGGGTTATGGTGGCACACGGCTTTAACGGGTCGCAACAAATTTTGGAACAATTGATATCCAGATATAATTTTTATATTTCTGTATCACCAATGATTTTGGATGGGCGTCGTTCGCAATTGCTGGACATTGTACGCCAAACGCCGGATAACAGAATTTTAATCGAAAGCGACGGAACCAACCCTGCGATTGTGGTGGATGTGGCGAAACGCATTGCGGAAATAAAAGGCGTTGCGAACGAACAAATGGCCGATATCATTTATAATAACACAGTTGGAATTTTATAAGATGAACGAATTACACAGAACTTTTTTGTTATTGGGCGCGGATGCAGTTCAAAAACTGCGTGAATCAACTGTAATGGTTGTGGGATGTGGCGCCGTTGGTTCGTTTGCTGTCGAAGCATTGGCGCGCACAGGCGTTGGCAAAATCATTATAATAGATTCAGATGTTATCGAAGAATCCAATATAAATCGCCAGTTAATTGCTTTGCAATCGACAATCGGGTTGGCCAAGGTTGATGTTGCCGCTGCGCGTATTCGTGATATAAATCCAGCAATCCAGGTCACGCCAATAAAATTATTTTTCGACGAAGCCACAGCGTTGGATGTTGCACCAGATTTTGTAATTGATGCGATTGATACTGTTCCATCTAAAATAGCACTGTATAAATGGTGTGTTTCGCGCGACATTCCGTTTGTATCCAGCATGGGCGCTGCACGCAAAACTGATGTAACACAAATTAAAATCGCAAAAATATCAAAAACAACGGTTTGTCCATTGGCGGCAAAGATTCGTAAAATTGTTCGCAATGAACGATTGCCCGATTTTAATGTTGTGTATTCAACCGAAACTGCCGCCCCAACGGGTACAGCGCGCACATTTGGTTCGCTTGTAACAGTTACCGGCATATTTGGATTAATGGCGGCAAATTATGCAGTTCGGACAATTATAAATGATAAAAACAATCGCGGCAACACGAACCTGGGTGTATGAATAAAATCCATGATTTATGGGCGTGGGAGCCTTTTCCTAATCGTTGTATTGTGATTGCAAGGCAACTTTAAACGGGGTATAATACATACGTCTTTACCAAAGACATTATAAACCTTGCAAAGGAGAAAAAACAGATGAGAGGACTTACAACATACGTATTAATGCCATTAACCATCATCGGTGCCCTGAACTGGGGACTGATTGGTATTTTTGGTTTTGATTTGGTGGCGTTCATTTTCGGCCCGGCTTCAATCGCCAGCAGCATTGTGTACAGCATAATCGGTATTGCTGCGTTGGTGTGGGTTATATGGATGTTCATTGATAAACCAGGCAAAGAAAAATAGCATACTCAGCGTGAATTTCATGTCATCCGCCCCACACGGGGCGTTTTATTTGTATTAAAAACAGTTGACAAAAATAATGCGAGTGTTATAATTTTGTCAACAAAAGGATTTAATCTATGTTTGTGCCGAAAATCGTTTATAAAACGATTATTTTGAACGAAGAAAAGGTTCAGGAACTGATTGACAAACCGTATTTGCAGCGGCCTGCCTGTGCGTGCCCGCAAACAGGTGAAATAACAGTTTTTAAATATATAATCGACGACAGGGTGGATTTTTCGCCTGAACGTATGGAATCTTTGGAAAAGTTTTGTGCCGAAGTCAACAGCCGTGAAGCCGAAGCCATTGTTCACGAAGCAAAACATTTAGAAAATTGGGCTGTGGATTTGCGCAAATTTGCAAAAACTTATTATGAATATATATCATTGCGCACATTGGACGAAGTGTCAGCATTCACAGCTGGTTTTGCGCGGGATTACATGCATCCAACGCCGGAACAAATTGCGCCATATTTGCGTGCGGCGTCGGAATATTATATGGGCGCGCCGTACATGGCGTCTTATATGCAAGAAATAGTTCCCGCCATAGACAGGGTCATAGCCAACGGTAATGTTGCCAGATTGGCTGCTGAAAATCTGGCCTATAAAATCGCCCCCGATGAATTATATTCACCGCATTTTCGGCCTGCCATAAACAGATTTTTTACATTTGGCAATTGCATTTTATCGCAACCATATTGTGGGCGGTTGGAAAAAATTGATGATTTTCGCATATTTAAAGCTAATATGAAACTTATAAAGCGTGATCAGTTCATCGTATTGCATGATGTAATACAAGAAAAAATAGGGAACATCAGATGAAAAAAATTTTTGCAATATTCATAACATGTGAACTTATGATTTTCCCGATAACATGCAGGGCAAGTGTATCATGCTATACATTGGGTGACACAACGTATTGCAGTGGCACAGACAGCGATGGCAACACCGTTAACACTCAAACATACACATTGGGCGGAACTACATACACCAGTGGCCGCATAGGCGATGAAACGGTTAAATCGTCTTCGTACACATTGGGCGACACAACATACACCAACGGCAGCATCGGCGACGACGATTTCAGAACATCTTCGTATGAACTGGGCGACACAACATACACCAGCGGCAGCATTGGTGGCGACAGTTTTCGTTCAACATCATATGAACTGGGTGGCACAACATACACCAGCGGCAGTATTGGTGGCGACAGTTTTCGTTCATCGTCATACGAATTGGGTGGCACAAGATATTACAATTCAGGATATTAATATTGCCGTTTCTCCGCGCGCATGCGTGGTTCATTGACGATACCCTAATAAAAAATGGGGCCGCAGCCCCATTTTTTATTTAATGAACGAATAATCCATTTCCAAATGATTTGGATTATATGTTCCATTCATAATGGCCAGTGTATCTTCAACGATAACCAATTCTTCGTTTGTGGCAATCATGAATATTTTTACTGGGCTGTCCGGGGTGGAAATTTCCATTTCAGAAATGCCTTTGCGTGCCAACGCGGCGGCATTTTTTTCTTTATCCAGTTTGATACCGAATTCTTCCAACCCTGTACAGAATTTTTCACGCAGATAATCATCGTTTTCGCCAACGCCGGCGGTAAACACCAACGCGTCTGTGTGACCCAATTCAGCCATATATGCACCAATGTATTTTTTCACGTTGTGCGATTCCATATCAATTGCCAAACGGCACTTGTCATTAGTGTCGCGGTTGGATTCCACATCACGACGATCAACGAAACATTCGGTTAATCCCATAAGTCCTGAATCTTTGTTCAGATGCTTCTGCATTTGTTCCGGCGACAGATGCAACCGTTCCATCACATACAGAATCACACCTGGGTCAACATCGCCCGGTCGTGTTCCCATGGTCAGCCCCGACAGTGGTGTCATGCCCAACGAAGTATCAACAGAAATACCATTTTTAATTGCTGTGGCCGACGCGCCCGAACCTATGTGCAAGGTTACCAAGTTGCATTCAGATGCAGGTTTGCCCAACAGTCTGGCCGCACGCTTTGAAACATACAGATGTGATGTTCCATGGAACCCATATCTGCGCACACCTAATTCAGTGTACCACGCGTGTGGCACGGCATAGCGATATGCGTAATCAGGCATTGTCTGATGAAACGCGGTATCAAACACGGCAACCTGTTTTGCGTTTGGCAATAATTGTTTTGCTGTCACAATTCCCATCAATGCCGACGGGTTGTGCAATGGCGCCAACGGCGACAATTCATCAATAGTTTTAATTACGTCATCAGTAATTTCGACAGACGATGCAAATTTATCGCCCCCCATAACCACGCGGTGCCCAACGCCGCCGATTTCATTCATGTCGATGGACGCGTCGCGCAGCATGAACAGCACGACATTTAATGCCTCGTCATGATTTTTCATTTCAGTATCTTTGCGCTGTTTGGTGCCGTCCGGGTATTTTTGTGTGATAAAAGAATCCGGCAAACCGATTTTTTCCACATTCCCGCCCACAACGGCGCGTTTAGTATCCGCATCAAAAACCTGATATTTCAGTGACGAAGAACCACAATTCAAAGCAAGTATGTACATAAAATCCCCTTTGTTACGGCGTCCAGCATAACACAGGCCGCGTCACGTTTCAACAGCAAAATGGGGAATTTATCAGGCCACGCGATACGCATTCAGGCGTGCCTGAACCAACGGCACCATGTTTTTCGTGAATTTTTTCTGTTCGGCGTCGCGGTTGCCAAACCATGATTTGTTAAACCCAGAATTGCACAAATCCCAATACGCCATTAATTCAGCATATTTATCCTTGTGATTACTGTCCCAGTTGGCCAAATCATCATTGGCTTTGTCAATCAGTTGGTCGTATTCAGTTATAGCATTTTTGGCATTAACCAATTCCTGGTATTTTGTTTGGGAATCCCGCAAATCATTGGAATTTTGTGTGAAATTGTTCCGACGTGCCAACATGCGTTTTACCTCGCGTTGGACAGTAACATCGGTAATGGCACTAACTTGTGCAGGGTCGATATCAGCATTAATATCATCGCGCAATTTGGAAACAATATCCTCCAGGATTTTTACGTCCGTCGGGTTGGCACCAGGGGTATACGTCATGGTTGCCCATATTTGTGTCAATTTTTCCAATCTGTTATCAAAACTTTGCCACGCCAAATCGCGTCTGCGTTCATACCCGCGGATATCGCGTTTCAGTTGAATGGGCGAATTGCCTGCATTGATTAAATCGCGCAATTCAGTACGTTTTACATCGCGTTCCATTTCGTACCGCGAGACGTTGGATTCTAAATCGCTGCGCTGTTGGGACCATTCGTCCATCTTGGCATTGCGGGCATTACGTAAACTTTTGCCCATTTTGCCGTTGAATTTCGTACCGATACGATTGATGGCGTTCCCGGCAATGGTAATGCCGTATCCCGCCAGTTGGAATGCCTTTTTAATTCCCATATCCATGGCATTGGTAATAAATTGCATGGCGGGATTATCTTTATTCCACGAATAACTTTTGTCTGAAAAAATAGTCAAATCAGATTTATTAAATACATCCATTATTCGGCTGGTTGTGTACGCATACCGCAACACAGGCAATATTTCCAGGGTGGTTTTTGCTTCGTCGATTTTGTTTTCTTTGACAGCCTTGATAATAATTTGCTGAACCAACATGTTCATCGCGTGCCCATTAGACAAGGCTTTTTCAAATGCTTTGCCTTTGCCCATGGTGTTTTTTAATTCGGTTAACGTTTTGGTAAACCATTCGAAATGATCGGGGGCTTTTTTATATTTTACTTTTAATTTACCAGAAATTTTATCGGCATTTTCCAACACCTTGCCCAATCCATCGGCCGGATTCAAATGCAGTTTATCAATTTCCTGGAAAATGGCCTTGGCCTGCAATGAAATGAACATGCGATCCGGCGTCAGTTTGACATATTTTTCCAGATAATTGGAATATGTTTTGTCCCACCATTCAGATATTCGCTGGGGCAGGGTTAATGAATCTGGACGCTTTGGTGAAATATATCCTTTGCTGTTCGTGTCATTATAATCCAGGCGGCCTTTGGCCTCGTTCAGCATTTTGGAAATTTTGGTTGGATCATGCGCGGAAAACTGTTCAAACGCTTTGGTGTTTGTATACAGTTCACGCAACAAATCACGATACACCAATTGGAACTGGGTCATTTTAGCGGTGCTGATTGGTCCCCCGTTAAACCCATCGGAAATGGCGGAAAAATCCAGTTTTCTTCCAACCACAGAATATACCACAGACGTTGCAGGCACCTGGGTATCGGCGGCCAAAGTTTCCGCAATGGAAATCATTTTGTCACGGAACGACGGATTTTTATTGTATTTTTTATCGGTAATACCAGTGATTAAATCGTCCCACGTAAAATCTTCGTTAAAAAATCCACTTAATCTGGGCTTTAATTGCGATGCATGTGTTTCTAATATGTTTTTTAATTCAGTGATTTTTGTTTCAGCCGCTATGGTTGCAGTGGTGTATGAAAATAATTGCCCAGCGGACCCAAAATATTTATTCAGGAAATCAGTTGGCTTTTTTTCATATTTGAAACTGTTTTTATACGCGTCCATTTCCTGGAAAGCATTATTGAACGCGCGGAACATTTTTTCCCATTCGGCGGGGTCCAATTCAAAATCACCAGAAAACGGATCAGGATAATCTTTGCGTACATACAGCCCGGCGCCATCTGTTACTAAATTCCCGGCTGCATCTTTTTCCAACAGGGTATCGCGCCATTCCTTCATATTTCCGGCCATATCGTCGGCCTTTACAAAATCGCAATAATGAACGAATTGTTCAATTGGCATTTGGCGAAAAATCATTCGCTTGAAATATTCCAATAAAAAATCGTTCATCTTCACGGCCATAACGACACACCCTTTGTATCCTTATCCTGATTATTATAACACTTTTGGGTAAAATTTCAATCTTTTCAATGTATTTTCAACCAATCCTGGGATATAATACCCATAACAAAATACAAGGAAGGGTTATATGAACAAAAATTCAGCATTGCGGCGATTTTTACGCAATGTATATGGATATTCGTTTTTTAATAAATTGATATTGCTTACGCCGGTATACGCAGTGTTTATGCAGAAACACGGCCTTACGGATTTACAATTATCATTGATGTTCGTGATTTTATCAGCCGGCACATTTTTGATGCAAATTCCCGTTACGTGGATAACAAATAAATTGGGGGCTAAACCGGCAATAATGTTGGGGCAGTTATTAAAAGCGGTTGCGTTTGTCCTGTGGTTGGTGTGGCCGACATTTTGGGGATTTGCCATCGGAATGTTTTTATGGGGTGTGGAATGGGCGTTTTTCAATGTGTCTTTCGAAGGTATGGTATACGATGAGTTGCGCGCCCGCCGTCACGCCGCCATATATTCCCGTGTGCTGGGCGTGCGTCATAACGTCCAGGCCGTCGGCACAGCATTGTCTGCGTTTGGTTCGTTATTGATGTTTGCAGGTTATGGTTGGATTACGTTCGCATCATTGGTGTCGTTGGCATTGTCTGTAATTTGTATTGCGCGCATAAAGTTACATTCACATTCGCCTAAAACGCGTCGCATACGCAAAACCCATTTTATAAAACTGTTCAAAACAGGCGTAAAAATCTGTGCAAAAACGCCATGCATTTTATTGATGCTGTTATTAAGTTTATTTGTTGCAAACATCGCGTATTTGGACGATTACCTAAGCCCCATTGGTCTTGAAATAGGTCTGCCAGTGGAGTTTGTCGGCGCTATCCAGTTTTTGGTTTTGGGTTGCGCGGTACTGGGGCAAACGTTCGCATACAGATTTGCCCGTGTGCGTGACTGGATTTTATACGGCCTTATATGTGCGGGCGGGGCGGCATTTGTGATGTTTTCGTTGTTTTATTCAGTATCTGGACTGTGGGCGTTGGGATTGGCATATGTGTTGTTCAGCGGATTAAATGTGTTGCTGTACGCGCGGTTCCAGGATTTCGTGCCAACAACATATCGTTCTGTCATTTTGTCCCTGTACAGTATTGGCGATAATTTAATTTACATTGGCACGTGTTTAGTAATCGGATTGGGCGGCATGCTGGGCAGTTGGCGTTACAGCATAATGATTTTGGGCATGATTTTAATCGGGGTTGGCCTTTGGGCGTTGATTGGCATTCGCGATAAATGTGCGCTGCCAATACGCCGGGGGCACACGCGGTGAAAACTGCGCATCCTGTGGGCAAGGCATAGGTTCCTGTACATTTTTCGTGTGCATTGGTACACAATATGCGCATGAAGTTTAACCTGCGTGATTTTTTGCTTAAAATGATTCCGTACGTGCTGTCCATCGCGGGCGGATTGGTTTTGTTCATCGTAACCAAAGACGATATTCACGACCCAAGTGTCACAGATTTGATAAATAACATAGCGGCATCATTGCTGTCGATACCATTAGTGTTTTTGTTGTACGATTATTCGAATTATCGTGTATCGAAACAGTTGAAAAAAACATTGGCCGATAACATGGGCGATAAAATCAATGTGCTGTTGTTAAAATTGATAATGGTTATCAGGCAAATAATCGGCGTGCGTGGGAAATTAACGTTTACAACATTGAACAACATGGGCGATATCAGCATATCGCGTATGGCATCGCGATTAAAAATTTCGCCGGCGTCAATGAAATCTTTGCAGGAATGCAGAAATGATTTGGATAACTTGATATACCATAATGCGAATTCAAATGTTCTGTCAGCAGACCAGGTTCAAACATTGTCCACATTAATGCGTGAAATATCGCAATTAATAAACGAACATAATTTTCGCCGCAATCGTCGTGCGGGGGCAAAATATATTAAAAACATGATAACCCACATAACCGATTGGATGGATTCAGACGCTTTGGCTGCGATGCATTTTCAGCAATTATTGGGCACCGCCAAATTGCCAGAAGACAAAGTGGGCAAATAAAGCAGGCATTAAACAACCTTTTATTCTTGATTTTTGCATCGGCATAATGGTAAAATAAATGTTGATCCAGAGTGTTTCTGGATTGGGCGTTCTAACCCTTATCAAGCGTCAGAAAAGACGAAAAAAACTCCTGCCACTGTTGGTTGGAGTGTGGTGAATATACAGAATAAGCCACGCAATTCTTGATATTGTTAGAAAGCTCCAACCACCAAGACATTCTTGGTGTTTTTCTTTACACAAACCAAAGGAAAACATTATGAAAAATCTGAAACTTGGGGTTGTGGTTGGTGGCTTTCTGCTCTGTCAAAATGCAAACGCGATAACAATGCAGTATTGCGGCTATCTTTTGGAAGAGTGTGAAAAACAGGCCAGAACCCAGGGGTGTATTTACAACGATAGTGATGAACGGTGCTTGGTATTTCCGAACGCAAGTGAAAGTGCAATGAGTTTGTTTTTGCAGGGACATCCGTATGTAAACACTATATGTAATCAATGGTCGTCGGCATATGGCATTGATTTAACTGGGTGCCGCATTATGTGTGCCCAGGCAGCGGCAAATGAATTGTTTGCTTGGTCAAGTTCTTCTGCGCCTGTTGCCGAAGATTTTGAATTGTATTGCGGTGTAAAATGTGGATATGGCGAACATGCCCAGTACACAGATTATCGCAGTAATATTTCTGGGGAATACGCAGCATCGGCAACATGCGTTAAATGCCCAGCAGGCACATATATGAATGTATCCAGCCATACAAATACATCGTGTATTGATTGTGGACCTGGACATGTTGCAAGACCGGGTTCGCGGTTGTGTGAAGCGTGCAGTTCTGGTCAGTACAGTGAACCTGGATGGAGCACTTGCCAATGTTGCCCAGAAAACACATATTCAGATGATGGAAAAACTTGTAAACCATGCCCCATGTTGGACGACGTATCAGGGGTATACGAAGCAACGTGTGGTGATGGCATAGAAGTATGTTATATTCCCGAAGATGTACAAATACACGACGAAACGGGTACATATGAATTCACCACAACATGTTGGTGGACGTATTAGTAAAAATCTTGCAATTGAATTGAGCCGCCCAAAAAGCAAAAAACCCGCGGGTGTCCGCGGGTTATCGTGGTGGGAACACAGGGACTCGAACCCTGGACCCAATGATTAAAAGTCATTTGCTCTACCAACTGAGCTATGTTCCCAAAACTGAACCGGAAAGGGACGCAAGCGTCACCATTTCCAAAGTTCGGCGCTTATTTTGACACATAAAAAATAAAAAATCAAGAAAAAATACCACAAATTGTGTATTTTATGGTTAATTTAATAAATCACTTGATTTTATATATTCGGGGGTGCCTGGTTTCAAGGATTTTATCGCACGGCGGGCATATTCGTGTGCCATATCTTTTTTGCCCATCATATTATAATATTCGGCGCGGGCCCAATCTGCGCGACCGTCGTCATACGCGCGCGCCAACACCCAAAAAGTCAGCGGCCCAGGCGCGGCCAGTAACGCACGTTTACATAACTCGATCGCGCGGTCACGATCGCCGGGCTTGTTCCGTTCGGTTAATACCAAAGCCAACGCAGTTTCTATCTGGGGTGCATTATCGGTTAACGTCAGTGATTTTTCATATGCATCAACACTGTCGTCGTAATGCCCCAATTGATATTCCAGGTCCCCCAATAATTCATAAAAATATGGGTTGTCTGGGTTTCGTGATATCAAAGTCAGTGTGCCGACACGCGCATCGGCCAGGTTGCCCACCTGCATCCGTGCAATCGCGCGCGCGTACAGTGCAGCATCCGAAGTGTCTGAATTTGGATATGCAGTTGCAACATTTGCGGCGCTGTCCAGATATCCAATTAACTTTGCGCGCACCAGTTCAAATTCCCTGCGTTGGGCATCTGATGGCGCATTGTCGGGCGTGTAATCAGAATCCAATGTTTCAATATGTGCACGAACATTGTTTAATCTTTCCATGGTCAGTGGGTGATTTATTCGGTTGGGATTTATACGTGATTCCAATGCACCTGTCATATGTTCCATTTGTTCCAGAACCTGAACAAAACCATCAGGATTTAATTTTGCACGTATCAACAATTTTAATCCCATATCATCCGCAATTCGTTCTTCGTCCCGGGTGAATGCCAGCATAGATTGCTGTGCAACGCCGCTGGAACCGGCCAATACACCCGCACCCAACGAAGGATCGCCCCCAACGGCCATTAATCCCACCCCCAGTGCTTGAATCAACATGGTGCGCGTCATTTCAGCACTCATTCGATCGGTCATTTGTGTCATGTGCCCACCCAGTGTGTGCCCCAATTCGTGGGCAACAACGGCCTGTAATGCGTCGGGCGATTTAATTTGGGTCAGTAATCCTGTGTATACGTATACGTCTTCGCCACCCATAACAAATGCGTTAAATTGGTTGTCGCCAACAATGTGCACGCGCAATCGTCCATCGGGGATATTGGCCGCTTTGGCCAGTGGTGCGATTAATTCGGTAATCACGCGTTCTGTTTCTGTGTCGTTAATGATTGATGCCGCGCGCGCAGAAAACGAAAAAACAGCAGCCAACAAAAGCACAAAAATTTTACGCACTTATTACCACCCCACGATCGAATATGAATAATAAATCACGAGTCCATGCATCAACGTCCACCATATCACGTGCCGCAGATGCAGCCAATTTGAATAAATCCCTGTGGCGCGCATAATCAACAAAATGATAATTAATCCATCCGCTTTGTCGTGTGCCCAACAACTCGCCGGTGCCACGCATAATTAAATCCTGTTCTGCGATTGCAAATCCGTCATCTGTTTCAGTCAGCACATCCAAACGTTTTAATCCGTCTTCGCTTATATTTCGCCCATACAGTAATATACAATACGATTGTTGATTACCCCGCCCAACGCGTCCGCGCAATTGGTGCAGGGCGGCCAGCCCAAACCGTTCTGCATTTTCAATAACGATAATGGTTGCGCGCGGAACATCTATGCCAACTTCGATAACGGTTGTGGCAACCAAAATTTTCATATCGGAATTGTCGTCTGCGAATTTTGCCATAACTGCATCGCGCTGTTTTTTATCCATTTGGCCATGCACCAGACCCGCGTGTGGAAATGCTTTTTTTAATTCTTCGAACCGTGCGTTCACAGCGGTTAAATCAGATGCCTCGGATTCAGTCACCAACGGGCACACCCAGAATACTTTTGCCCCGGAATCAATTTGTATTTTTAATCGTGTGATTAATTCATTTACGCGCGCAATGGGTAATTTAGTCGTGATAATTGGCAATCTTCCGGCGGGCTTTTCGTTAATGATTGATACATCCATATCGCCATATATAGTCATTGACAACGTGCGCGGAATTGGTGTTGCAGACAAAGCCAATAAATCAGGGTTACGCCCCTTGGCGCGCAAAGCCTCGCGTTGAGAAACACCAAATCGATGCTGTTCGTCAACAATTACCAACCCCAAATCTTTATATTCCACGTCGTCGGAAAACAAAGCGTGTGTACCAACAACGATTTTTGTTCGCCCTGATCGCAAAGATACCAATTTTTCGCGCCGTGCGACACCTTTGTCACGCCCAGTTAACACATCGCATATAATTCCCATTTTATCACACATGGGTTTAATTTTTGCATAGTGCTGTTGCGCCAAAGTATCGGTTGGGGCAAGCAATGCCGTTTGTGCGCCTGATTCAGCCATTTTTACCGCCGCAGCCAATGCAACGATTGTTTTTCCGCTGCCCACATCGCCCTGAACCAATCGCATCATTGGCACATCACGCGCCATATCGTTGAATATTTCACGCAGTGTGCGTGTTTGTGCGCCGGTTAAATCAAAAGGCAATGTTGCATAAAATTTTCGCATCAAATCGTATTTCTGCGGGCGCACAGTGCGGTGATTGCGAACATCTGTGCGGTTTCGCCGGCTTATAACGATAGCAGATTGATGCGCCAACAATTCCCAATACGCCAATTTAACAATATAGGGGGAATTTGGCGATAAATCGTCCGCTGTTTCTGGATAGTGTACATGCCGCAGCGCATCAAAAAATTCACGTACATTGGGCTCGGGCTCGCCGTTTAATTTATCAGGCAGCATATTAAAAATTTGATCGCGCACATTGGCAAAAGTTTTCTGGGTTAACCCTTCGCCTGCGGGATAAATGGCCTGGACAGATGGAATTTTATCGGCGTTTTGCATTTCTTCGATAAAGTCAGGGTGGTTAATCGTGGGGCGTGCGCCATGTTCCAATTTACCACTTACCATTCGCCATTCGCCCACAGGCAATTTTTTTAACCAATAATCCAAAAAGTTTACATTGAAAAACTGAATAACAACACTGTTACCCATTTTATCATTGCAAATGATTTGTGTGGGGCGCCGCCGGCCACGAAACACGCCACCCGCCCGGTGCGATTTTACCAACAGCGGAATTGTGATAACGTCCCCGGGCTCGGCCGCGGCAACATTTTCACTGACTTCGCGCGCCCGAATGTACACAGGCGTATGCAACATAAAATCCAGCACGCGCCGTCCGCCCAACACATTATCGAAACGTGTGGCCAACACAGGGCCAACGCCTTTGACAAATTGCAGGTCTGTGGTTAAAAATTCAAACAGTTCGTGTTTCATATGTTATAAAGGTAGTCAAAACATGCGCGATTTGCAATCGAATTTAACCACATTTGTAACGGTGAAAACATTGTGACGTTTCCGGCTTTTATATTTGTAATGATATGTGCGAATTTTGTGGCGTAACCCCAGAAATCCCCATTTTGCATAACCTTGTATAAATGGGTTTATCCAACCCCAGCGCCTTGATTAACGTGCTGGGTCTGTGATTAATCCATAAATTCTGATATGACACAACGCCGTGCTTTATTGTTTTTATCAGGCCACTTGGTAATTCTGTTCGCCCAATACACGAAGACAAATACACAAAACATTCATCGTTATCGGCCAAATTTTCACACGCCAGTATGCGTGCGTACACATTCAGTGTAAGATCCGCTTTGCTGGGGTCTTTGGTCCATGGACTGCCGCCACCAATGGGGCAGGCGGTGGAATAAAAATCACACGCCAGTTTGCGCCCCGTTACACCACAGTCAGCAACAGTGGAATGATATGTATATCGCCCAGTGCCGTTAACAATGATGTTCCTGGGGCGCGTGCCCAATACAGAAACTATAAAATCGGTCAGATCTTCGTCTTGTAACATTGGAATGGCAACGATTGCAGTTTCTATGACGTTATCATTCATGGTTATTTGAGTTTTGATATCCAGCCCCCAGTTGTCAGATTTGCGGGCTTTTTCATACAGGGCATCGTTTAACTTTTTTGCCAGAAATAATTCTTGGTTCAGGTTGTTTTCACCCCTGCATGCGTACCCGACAAAGACGCCTTGGTCGCCCCAGCCATCTGCTTTTACGCCGCGACTGATGTCAGATGATTGAACGCCCATCAGATTTATAATGTTTAATTTATTGGGGTTTACAGCAAAATCGCCCCAAACAGATGCATAGCGTTCATCATATCCGATTTCCGCCAATGCCTGTTTTATATATTTGGGCAAATGTTCAAAACTTACATCGCCTGAAATTTCACCGCCCAACACAACCGAGTTGTCTTTAATAAGTACCTCTGCCGCGTATTTTACGTCCTTGTCTTGTTCCAGCATACGATCAAGAATATAACAAGAAATATAATCCGCTGTTTTATCGGGATGCCCCAGTGAAACGGCTTCTGCTGTTTTTTGCATATGTTACTCCTTTGGTTTTGTAAAAAGAATACAAAGAACCAAAGGCGGATTTATCCGATACATTAAACACAGCGCATAAAACGCATGTAAATCCGTACATTAAAAAATGGGAAATTTGCATAGCAACAACTCCATGTTTAGTCCGTTTAAAGGCAGGACAAGTCTGGTTAAATCCACCTTGGTTACAAAAATTATATCATTATTTTATTATAAAAGGCAAGCCCCATGCGCAAAAAATATTCGTTGCAAAATCACAGACGTATAAAACATTGGCTGGAAAGAAACGCTAGGCTGCTCTCGCCGGATCCTTTCTTGAATTCGAGCTACATTGAAAACATCCAATGCACCGGCTCCATGCCTAGTCGTAATCAAATTGTAAATCGGATACAGTCCAATGTCAAGACTGCACCGAACGGAAAATTGGACATACGCGGCTATTTTGATTGGTCAAACAAAATGCAGCAAATACTGGTTACGACCAGACTTCTAATTCCAATTTGATATAATTTTCCAATTTATCGGATAATCCAAACGGTTTTACATCGCCGTCCGCATCTGGCTCGCGCGATTTGCGCACGACGATACTGGTTTCCGACACAGATAAATCACTGTTGATTTTAATGTCTGGCATATCATTATGCGCATGCACAGGTTCTGCGTCTTCTTTGATACGTGCTTGTAATACATCTATTTTTTCGGACATTTTGTCCACCTTTTATAGGCCCAAAAACTTAATATTTTAAGATATTGATATTATAAAAATGTTTCTCGTTTATCTCTCGCCGATACATTCGCCCGTGTTATAATCATAAGCCCCACCCCGATCCATACATACGTCAGCACTTATACCACCTGGGAACATCGCTATAAATAGCACATAAAGCAGGACGCAACCCAATACAATCGCTAAAAATATTTTCAAAATACTTTTCATACATCAAGTTATATCATTATTTTGCGATTTGTCCAGTTTCATCTTTTACCCAATATTTTTTTAGCAACTCATGAACATCTTTATCAGGGTATTTTTTGGCTTGCTCACGGCCAAAAGTATTTGCTTCAATATCGTGTAATTTGTCTGTCAACGCTTGCTCTGGCGTTAGCCCTCTTTTAATATTT
>JADINE010000016.1 GCA_017694175.1 Candidatus Enterousia excrementavium
CACAATATCTTCGCACTTTTCCACAGGCTCGGATTCTGTGCATTTCAATTCGTTTTTCGCCCCGATGCCCAAGAATCCTTTTTTACTGATTGATTCACATGATTTCGTAATCGTAGACGTACAATAATGGCATGTACGTGTTTCCCGATTAAACAAAGACCACATTTCACGCGTGCCACTAGGTAATTCTATCTTTACACGATTAGAGCCCAAACCAGTGAATGAATTGATTATTTCTGATGCTTTACTTGCACCAGCTGTTGTATCCAATGTTGCAGTTCCACCAGTTGCACTGGCAGTGCGCCCAGCCCCTTGAACCAACATACTGTTATCCAGGCCAGCCCCAACGTCATAACTGATAGAATACGGCTCGGTCAATGGGGTATCGACATCCAGCCCGCCCAATACGACGCCCCCCGTCGTCGGCAACATCTGACACATATACTGGGCCAAATCTGCGGACGCATCACGCGTAGCCTCGGCAATGGCCGTATTTAATTTATTATTATAGTTATCCTGAGCCTGGCGCAATGCCGATGCCGCAATCTGCATTTTCACCTGGTTCAACAAGTTCGGGAAACGCCCACTGGTCATTTCGCCCTCGTTCCCGGTAATTTGCGACAAATCACGTCCACTGACACAATATTGAATTTCAGGATCGCTTTCGATTAAATCAATGGTTCGATTAATTGTTCCAGCAATATTATTTAATTCTTCTTCGATTGTGCCGATAATTGCCTCTGCATTTGGTACATCAGCATTTCTTTCACGTATTTGTGCAAGATATTCTTCAACACCAATTTCCCCAGGCCCCAATCGCACAGTTTCACCATCACCAACCTGTATGGTTTCGCCATCTATATCGCCCATTTTGATACTTCCGAACGAAATCATACCAGTCACACGATATGTAGTGCCATCTTTCTGTGACCGCAGCGATCCAGTGCCAATTGTATCATCGGCCGCAAAATGGTTACAATCCGTAGTGCTGCCACAAATTTCGGACATTTTCATATCCACTAAATTCTGGCACTGTTCCATCATGGAATTATCAATATTCAAATACAATCCCATTAACATAGAATCCAAATCATCCATCGAAAAGTTTGGATTATTCGCCTTGCACACAACCAGGGAATCAATCGGGCAAATATCGTGGATATAATCGTAATCCATACCGATACAGTTTTCGAAATTCGGCCCACAGCGTGTATCCGCAGTAAAGCAATCTTTGACCTCTTGGGTACAGGCATCGACACGCATCGCCGCCAATTTATCTTCTACATATCCCCAAATCAGCGGTTCCATACGTTCGCACGGGTCAATTTCAACCTTGCAGAAACTGCGCGCCATTTCCGGCCGTGACAAACACGCATCCATTGTGGCAATCCCCTTGCCTGCGATATCGTCGCGACACGCGGTTTGAATGCACTCAGAAATATTAGTCAAACAAGACTGACGAAACTTTGACTCGGCCTGGGTTTCTGCAACCTTTATCGTGGGTGCGGCTTCGCGCAGGAAATTAGGCCACACTTGATCCCGCACGGCAACACACTGATCCAAAACCCCTTCGCAAATTGGACGTTTCGCATTCAAAATTTCCAAAGTAGAAGCCGTTATATCATACGTATCAACAGTCTCGACCGTTGTTCCCGCTGTACTGGACGCTTCGTTATTTTGCATATTTTCCATTGCGATTGTGGCGACACAATTTTCCCAATTCTCGCCACAGGCATCTTCGGTTTGCATACATTTTTTAAATTCGACCATGCATTGACCCAAATCATACGCATTGGCACTTTCGAAACTTTCACGTAACGCATTGCGCACTTCGGATTCAGCCGCCGCCAATTCATTTTCTGCATTTGCGCGTTGCTGCATCAAAGAATTTTTATACCCCAAACAATCAGACGTAATTTGACGCGAATACAACTGTTGCAAAAACGCGATATCCCCGGCGCATGAATCAGGTACCTGATTCACACACAGTTCATTGGCCGCGTTATACAATTGGCGTCCAGACATATCAAACATATCCAACGACGATGTGGAATCATCGCCCCATAAATCCCCACCAGAAGTATAATTAGTATTCCACAAAGACAATAAATCTGCGCGTTCACGTTCCTTTTGCTCTTCTTCGCTGTATTCACCTTCGGCCAGAATATTTCCATCTTTGTCATATCGCCGTTCACCAGTAAACACGATATCAGCATCAGCCCCCGCCTGAACACGTTCTACTTCTTCGGTACGAATACGATTAGCCTCGTCCAAAATATCCTGGATTGCCATTAACTCTTCGTTATATCCAGTAATATCATCGCTGCAATTACAGGCACCACCACTGGCATTATCTGTGATACAGAACTGATCCATACAGCCAAAATAAGCATCATAACATGCCTGATCATATAACCCGGTGGCTTCTATTTTCGTACGAACAGTGGTTCCCATTTGAATAGCCGACTGTGTGCCAGAACGCGCCAACGCGAACGCCGCCCCTCCAACACCCAGCGTAACCAATCCAATTGCAATATAAGAAATCGATTTTATTTTCATTATGCTTCTCTTTGTAATCCAAAATTACATATTAATATCTTCGCAGGTTTCAATTTCCTGACAGAATTCCTGTTCGCCACCGGCACTGCGTCCTGCAAAGAATCCGCCGACGCCACCAACGACCGCACCAATTGCAGTACCCCAACCGGGCGAAACCATTGTACCGGCCGAAGCCCCCGCCGCCAATCCACCAGCCGCAGCCTGCAACCCGGCCGCCCCCTTGGACTGACCGCCCGTTTCACAAACCTGTTGCATACGGCAAACGTGGCAATTACGCAACGCCGGTTCCCACGACACACTGCGGATATAACTGTAATTCTTGCTGGATTTATCCGGTGTTTCCACCTGATACGCGTTATAGCAATTTTGTTCTGCTTCTTCTAAATCCTGTTGGCGAGACAATTCCGCAATTTTGGATTCCAATTCACGCATAGAACGATTTTCGGCATTAATCTGTGCGATCATTTTTGCGCTGTTAAACACGCTGTCACCCAAACTTTGTCTGTCGGATGGTTTCTGACTGTCCTGACACGCAGCAACAGTTTTATCCTGTTCAAACTGAACAAAGAATTCATCCACCGCCGCCTGAGTATTGGCACGCACACTTTCACGCAATGCCGCTAAATCTGCCTGGGTTTCGGGAACCTCGACAAGCGATGCAATTTGCGTATCGGTTGGCAAACACGACATATCCGTTCCACATACCGCCCCCAATTGTTCACCGAAATAATTCAAGCATCCCTGCAACATCTGGTAATCCATCTGCAACATGGCGGCCTGGACAATAATATCAAATTGCGTTTCATTTTTGCACGAAGGGAACATATCCTGTGGACACATGGCCGCTATTTCCAGCGCACTTTTGCCCACGCATTCAGGCGCAGTAAAGTTTTCACCACATCTGTCACGCAAACATGCATCAACATCATTCTGACAGAATTGAGTGCGCAGATATCCCAATTTGTCATTCACAACTGATTTAATTCCCGGAATCATTTCCTCGCATTCGTCAATCACCGGACAAATTCCCGCCGCAACATTCACATCAGTCAAACACGCAGAATTTGTTTCAGTGGAACAACTGTCTTCCAAACATAACTGAATACGCGCCAAACAAGTTCCACGGGCATTTCTGTCTGCATATTTGGCGGCATCTTCTAAAATACTTACGGCTTCATCCCGCCAATCGCTTAACACATATTCACGCACAGCCATACATTGATCCAACACATTTTCACACGCATTGGCACGACGTTGCAACAAATCCGCATCCAAACAATTTTCAAAATTCACGCCGCATCCGCCCTTGTCTGCGATACAGGAACGATACGCCAACGAACATTCACCACGATTATATTTGTTTGTGGTATCCAGCATTTGCAAGCGCGCCTGGCGCACAGCGGCCTCGGCAGTGCGTTTATTTTGTTCCGCGATTGTTTTCTGGTCATTTAAATAAGATTCAAAACTTTTACAATCCTGAACTATCATGCGCGCATACAGCATTTCCTCCATCTCTGCATCCGCCCCGCATGCCTCCAGCCTGCTGGCACAATATTCAGACGCCATCGCATACAAATTATCACCGATATCATAATCAGCCCCCAGCGACACATCTTCATCCGTACCGCTGTTTATCCAATCAGCAAAGTTAATCCCGGACACACGGGAACTTTTTTGTGCAGCCTCGCTTTCACCGAACACAAGGCGCGCCTGCGCCCCCATTTGTTCACGTTCAACACCCTCGGTATAAAGCAAATCTGCCTCTTCCTGAATTTCTTGAATTTCCTGAATCAAAGATTTCGATTGGTTTATATTTGACGAACACGCACAACGACTGCCCTCGGATTCATCCAACAAACAAAATTCATCCATACATGCCCGATACGCATCACGACAAGATTCACTGGACGCAACCCCGCCACCATCCACAGTGCCAGCGCCGCCAGTATTACCACCATCACCACTGTTGCCACCATTGTTATTGCCACTGCTGTTGCCGCCGCCATTTTGTCCCCCAGAAGTGGTCGGCCCGGGCACAACCGACAAAGTCGGCATAAATGTTGTCGCCGAACTTTCAGACAAATCAACCGCCATATTTGGTGCATGCAATCCAGCCTGGGCCATACGATTAACCCCCACCCTTACTGTGGATGAATCCGCACGCGAAGCCGCACCAGCCATTGTTGGCAACACACACAACAACGTGAAAACAGGCAATAATTTCATAATCCCCACTCCTAGCATAATTTACAATAATTTTATCAAATGCAGTGCTTTTGTGCAAGCACATAAAAACAACTTGCATTTATTTCTATAAAAGAATACCATAATGCAGAATTTTTAAGTAAATATCACAGGATAACGCATGGCAAAAGATGATGTAATTGTATTCAGTGGCACAGTGGAAGATAAACTTCCAAACACTATGTTTCGTGTACGCTTGGAAAACGGTCACGAAATTTTGGCAACTGTGTGCGGGAAAATGCGCAAGGCGCGCATCTGGGTTAATGTTGGCGA
This sequence comes from Candidatus Enterousia excrementavium, assembly GCA_017694175.1. Taxonomy (GTDB): domain Bacteria; phylum Pseudomonadota; class Alphaproteobacteria; order Rs-D84; family Rs-D84; genus Enterousia; species Enterousia excrementavium. The sequence continues at coordinate 5,077 of JADINE010000016.1, forward strand.
ACACGTTCGTGTTGAAATGACACCATACGATTTGGACAAGGGTCGCATAACCTTTGTTGAACGCAATCGTGCCCCATCATCCGAAGAAAACCAATCAAAGTAAAAAGGCCGCGTCCAGCGACCTTTTTATTTACTTTCTGTACAATTAATACTTTCCAAAAAAATATATTTTTGTTATCATTATATACGATTATACAGTAAAGGAATGAAGCGACTTTTGTTCTTCGTAATTGCGTGTTGCATCAGCATCGCAAATGCTGATGCTGCTGTTCGTGGAACAAACACCGTAAATCGCACCACTCAACAGGAATCAGACAAAACAACAGGGGTTGTTGCACGAACAGCCCGATCCACATCGGCCAACACAACGACGCGCCCCACCACAACAACCGCCCGCACCACAGGCACAAACACAGTTAATCGCAACAGCACTGTTGCACGCGGTGCAACAACACAAAACAAAACAATTTCGCGCACGGCAACCAACACCCGCGGCGCCACAACGCCAACCACTTCCCGCGTTACACTAAGCAGCAATATCGCACGCAATGCATCGCCTGTGCGAAACGCGCTGAATACGGTTTATAATTCATCGCGCGGTGCAACCGCCCGTGCAACAGTTATTGCCCCATCAACGGTAACCAACACATTTGGCACAGAATACAACACATGTCGAAATGCATATTTCACCTGTATGGATCAGTTTTGCGCAACCGCGAACGACAGTTACCGCCGTTGTATTTGTTCATCGCGCTTAACCGATATCCAGGAACGCGAACGTGCCCTGGGCCAGGCATCCGACCAATTACAAGATTTTCATAACCTGAACATAGAGGTAATTCCCAAAACCGCCGAAGAAGTTCACGCCATGTTAACCGCCAGCGAAGGTGAATTGGCAATCATTGATGATAAATCCCAATCTTCTGCACAGCTGCAAAACATTCGCGATATATTGTCTTCGTCAAAAAGTCAGGCTTTATCCACACTGGGCACATTGGACATTGCGGGCGACATCAACCAAATTTGGGCAACCACAGATTTAGCATCTGGGGAAAACATTGCAAATCTTACTGGCGAATCGTTGTATAATGCAGTTCACGCCCAATGCAGCGAATTGGTTGCTGACCAATGCCCAACGCAATCAACGTTAAACATGGTTGTATCTGCATATGGTATGTATATTGAAAACGATTGTACAACACTGTTAAATGCACTTGATACCCAACTTGTCCAGGCCAACAGCACAATCCGCGACACAGAACGCGAAATGAATGTTGCCCGTCTGGAAAATTACAATGCACATAATTCAACAGCAATTAATGACTGTATAGCCCAGGTTCGAACCGATATCACCGCCGACACCGCATGTGGCGAAGATTATATACACTGCCTGGACATAACCGGACGTTATTTGAACCGCGACACAGGCGCCCCCATTTACTCGCCGGATTTTTATCAACTTGAATATCAAATATCACTCGAAGGCGATGTGTTAACAAACTCAACGAATCGCGTAATTGTCGCAGAATTAAACCGCAAACGCATATATGCTGAACGTGGATTGGAAACATGCCGCGACATTGCCGACGAAGTTTGGGATGAATTTCTGCGCCAGGCAATTGTTGAAATATACCAAGGTCAACAGGCAAAAGTTCGTGAAGTAAAAAATGACTGCCTGGATGTGGTGAACGCTTGTTACGACGAACAAAGCGAATCGTTAAAAGATTTTAGTAACATCAAAGAAGAATTACTGTTGGGTTCACGTTTGGAATTATCCGAAGAATTATGCCAAGAAAAATTGTACGCATGCAGCAACTTATACGGCGACCCGAACGGCAACGGGCTGGAATTATTAATTTCAGCCATGCACGACATCACGGATCAAAAAATTGCAGCCGAATGCCAATCGTTATTGGAAGCATTCGCAACAGACATGTGCACCGTCCCCAGCAACGACAGTCTGCACGCATATCCATATGGTTGCCGTGTTTACGCACCGGGTGACGCAATATATGCATCTAACTATTATTGCAACCAACTGCAATGGTCTAATACATCGGGCTCGACCGGTCCAGGCGGCCCATCAGATCCAGACCCCGACCAACCAACCCCAGGCCAAGGGTATGTGTGTCCGGAATACAAAAAATATGAATCTTGTAACCCAGGATATTACATGGCCACCATGGGCGCAGACGGCACATGGCACCATGATCCTGTGCCAATTGTGGGCAACTCGTGCCAAGTCTGCCCCCAGGGATATTCGTGCGCTGGTGGTCTTGATGCACCGGTCTCAACCTCGGAACCATTACCAGACGACCCATCAGGCCCGGACAAAGATTGCGGTCCAGACTATGCGGGCAGCCTGTACCAAAAGATGGTCAGATACGCAACCCAGGTTTGCACACGCCCATCTGATTACGAAGAAATCACCGCCGGCAGAATGGATATTCCCACCACAGTGTTACAAGATGTTAACATTGTTATGGACGCCATTCGTGTGGACATGGCAAAATCGCTTTCGGCAGAATGCGAACGTTTGGGTGGTTTGTGGGTTGATACTCAATGGGTTGATACCAAAGGCGGCAAAGACGCCCTGAACAACGATATCCCGGATGATTTGCACGACGAAACCGGACAAAAATTGTTCAAATACTTCTATGACGAAACAGGGGCAAATACAAAATGGGGTTTCTGTGCCGATATATCTGTCGAAGAGACCGAAGAAGAAGAAGACAAAGAAGAAAGCACAACACCATAATAAAATGCGGTCTTGCCTTGGCAATAAAAATTTGTTAAACTTTTAATAACAAGAGAGAAAAATGAAAAAAACACTTGCAATTTCTGTATTATGTCTAACGTTTGCCCCGTTTGCAATGGCTGCAACCCCGTGGTGGGAACAGCCGACTGTTTGCAAATTGGATCCAACTGATTGCTATGCATCGATGGGCATTGGATTTGAAAACGAAATGTGGGACAGCGAAACTGGATGCTGGGGAATGAAATTAATTTGCCCCAAAGCGTTAACCGCTGGCGGCAGCATGCCTGTTGCAAAAAGCCGCAAGGATATTGAACGCGGAACCGGAATTAATTCAGATTTTGACACAAGTGTTTTGAACGGTGATTGCTTTGGTGTTCGTAAAACATCTGAAAACGGTGCGATGGCGATGGTGAATGGCGAATACGTTCGCGTGTGGTGCAACGGCGTACTGGACAATGTTGATGAATACACTGAAAATGGCGAAATAACATACAGTGCCCAACCCACATGTGCCGAGTTGGCTGATTACGGGTATGTTGCCGCGGTTAATAATAATTGTTACGGCAAATACTATGATGCTGCACAATATTACATCCAATGTGATGGCAACGATATAATGCCAAGTCGCATAGTGGTATTAAATGGGGCGAATTTTTCAACATCTGCGGGTGATACACCTGTGGATAAATCGGCTGCGGATAAAGTATTTGATTCAATGCAATCCATATCCGAATCGCAACGTGAAATATATTTCACAGAAGATTAAAAAAATCCCCATAAAATTATGGGGATTTTTTTATGAAATATGAATGCTGCAATCCTGTTTCCAAATCATATTGCGGCGCCCATCCCAATTTAATTAATTTTGTGCCGTCCAATATACTGTTTCCCCCAACAGAAACATTTTCTTCAACGCAAACCCGAACCCCGGCAATATTTGCCAGCATCGTTGCATATTCAAAAATAGTTGCCACAGAATTTTCATGCGCAACATTATACACTTCCCCCGATTTTGCACTTAATAATATTTGTAAAATACCGGCGACGGCATCTGCGACATAGCACCAAGTCCTGCGCTGTGTTCCGGCGGTATGTAAAATTATATTTTCCCCATCCAGCACAAAGCGCAAAAATTGTGCATCTGCCCTGGTACTTTCTGCTGTTATTGTTGGCCCATACACGAAACACAGGCGTGCTATATTTACATGCAGTCCGTATTGTTTATTATATGCGAAACAAAGTGTTTCAGACGCACGCTTGGCTTCTGGGTAACACGCACGAACAGCCGTACAATTAACACTGCCTGCATCAGTCTCGACAAATGGTATATTTCCAACATTATTACCATACACCTCGCCAGATGATAAAAACAAAAACCGTCCCCCAGCGCACCCTATCATGCTGTTCAGCAAAGATATCGTTCCTATTAAATTTGTACGCATCACCCCCACAGGATTGATTACGAACGCATCCGGATGCGCGGGGCTGGCCGCATGAATAATGAAATCAAACTTCTTTGAAAACGACGCTGGCCTGCCTTATCAAAGCCACCGTTTAAATTCGGCAGAATAAAAAACAAAAAATCCCAGAAATCTGGGATTTTGACAAAAATAAAAAAACGCACCCAAACGGTTTGTATTCGGCATTAACTTTCAAACAATTATACCTGTAATCAAACACATATGTCAACAGATTTAACTTAAAAAAACCCCGAATTTCTTCGGGGATTTTTTAATACATCAGAAATCATATCTGAATTTCAACATACCGGTCTGCGACGTATAATCTTCGTGCAAATCCAAATCGTAATTCAGCGATATTTCCAAACCACGATATTCAGCGGTTACCCCTATTCCAAATTCACCACCGAATCTAGACAACCTGTCTGCATCGATAACATACGACACATTACCCGGCGCAACAACTGTGGCCACAGCCGCATCAGACACAAAATCATACGTTGCCGCCGCGCGCAATTCCGGCCGGATGACAGTTTCACGATCCATTGCAACATCAAATGTGTACCGTAATCCTGCAACCCCGGTTAAATAATCCGTATCAGCGGCTTCCACACGCCCCAGCACACTTTCGTATGAATCTTGACTGATGTGTAAATAACGTGCACCAACCTCTGGCGTTAATCCAGACGCGAAATCATATCCAGTCATTACCTGGCCACCGAATGAATCAACATCATATTCTGCGGCTTGCACGCTGTATTGGAACGCAGTTGCATTTTCTGTATAATCAGCCATTGTATAATTCAACGCAGCATTAACAAACCATTGCGACGGTTTATATTGGCCGTACACAAACAAACTGCTTGAATCGATTGATGTATCACGTGAATTTGCGTCAACATCTGTTGAATTATACGCATATCCGATTCCCAGTGTATATTTACCATCAATCAACGCATCTGCCCCAACGGAAATACCAGTTGTATCCCCAGTAAACTTGCCGTTATATTTAGACCGATTGTACAATCCCTGGGCCCAAATACCGTAATCGATATTTGCTGCATCGCCACCACTGCGGCCAACACTGCCACCAGACATACGCCCCGCAGCCAACGCCATCACCTGATTTTGTACAGACGACGCAACCGATTGTGTCACAGGTTTATTATCCGGATTTAATTTAGCGGTTTCACTTTCCACATAATCCACATTCCCTGCCGCCAATTCCTGTTGTGCACGCAACGAAATCGTATTCACTGCGGCATTTTGTGAATTTGCCAACGCCGCAATATTTGCTGCACCCTGGTTTGACAGCCCTGTGTCTTTTGCGATATCAGCCACGGATTTGGTCGCAACAACTATGCCATCTGCCCCGTTATTGGTAACGTTATACACACTACCTGCATCAACGGTCAACCCATCCACATTAACATCGTCACCAACAAAAATCTTATACGTTCCAGCCCCACCAATATTTAATTTCAAAGTACCACTTTCGGCTGTAATCGTATCAGCAGACACCTTGCCATAATTTGATGAATTCAACAGCGATGCCGCCAATGTGCCCCCATCAATTGTAACAGATTGCTGTGTAATCGCCGATGTACCTATATCCAACGTTGCACCATTCGCGATTGTAAGCGCACCTGTATCACCCGTTATGCCGCCCGACAATTTGGTCACACCACCAGATACGGCCAACGTGCCCAAATTGTGAATATCATTAAGTTTTCCGTTTGCATAATTATTAGCAAAAGAATTATTCCCAGACAAAGTGATATCACCGCGCACATCATTATAAATCGCGCCCCCAGACACACCTGCAACATTTGAATCAAACGTGACATCAGATAAATTTATTATTGCACGCGCGCTGGTATCACCGCCAGTCGATGGATTTACATTGGCAATCGCGCCGCCGATTTTTCCAGCCTGATTCCCAGTAAATGATGAATCAGACAATACTGTTATCTTGCCAGCATTATTAATTGCGCCACCCTGTTGATTTCCACCGGTCGCAGCATTTTGAATAAAAGACACATTGGTCATAGAATCAACCACGCTGCCCAATGTTCCATTCCAAAACGCCCCACCGCTGTTGGCAACATTGCCCTGGAAATAAACAGTATCAATTGTATTAATTATATTCTGGTTACGAACAGCGCCGCCATTTCCACCCGAGTTATTCACAAACGTGGAATTTTTTATCGCACCAACAGTACCGGCTTTCCCTTCGTTAACGCCGTTATTGATTGCACCACCATTATAACCATTGTTGCCCTGAAACAACATATGCGATATTTCGTCGATATGCCCCTTGTTATAAATTGCGCCACCGCCACCACTGTTTCCAGCCAAAGCATCATTCCCAGCAAACACAATACGGGTTGTACCATCTGCAAAACTCAAAGTACCCTCATTCCAAATGGCACCACCAAAATTTGCCTCGTTATCTGTGAATAACGCATCACGGGTTACAGTCATATTTCCCATATTGTGAATCGCGCCGCCACGTGTATCAGCATCGTTATCATCAAACACGCCACTGACACTCATTGTGCCCATGTTATAAATGGCGCCACCCATATTTGCACTGTTTTCAGTAAACAAAGACCCTGCGCCAATATTCACAGTATTAACAAAACTTGTTGGACTTTCGTCATTATTCAAATTCGCCAACGCACCCCCACGATTTCCAGCGGTATTCCCGGAAAATTCAACCGAGCCAAAATTAACAGTTGTTCCACTTGTTACATCACCGTCATTTGAATCAGTCCAAACTGCAACCGCACCACCATCTGTATCGCTGCTGTTATCTTCGAACACAGCCCCATCACCAATGGTAACCGTGGCAGCGGCCTCGATACCCAGCGCACCGCCCAACCAGGCAGACTTATTGCCACTGAATTCCCAATTATCACCAATTACGACATCGCGATTCAAATTTTGAATCGGCTGCCCTTTCAGTGTTTCCAGCAATTTTATATACAATCCCCCCGAAATTTTTTCAGAAGTATTATCCTTGAACTTCCATCCATCCCCGGCCGTAAAACCATTCAAGGCTTTCATAGCACCACCAGAATAAACGGAACTGTTATTTATAAAACTTACATTATTCACAATTCCATCAGCCGGCAAATTCGCCCCATAAGTTATGGTTAACCCACCAGCATTTTCGTATGCAGGATCACCCGCACCAACAGCACCCTGGGATTGATTTTGGAACACATATCCATCCGTCAATGTGAACGGGGCCCCGTCATCTGCGAACGCAGGCATAATCGCCAACGCCGGCAACACAGAACAGATTTTCACCAAATCTGTCAAACGTTTGTATGCTGACATACTTTCTCCTTTATTTAAGTATACAAAACCCTTCTGTTCTTTTACGGTATCACAGTTGCCCACAATTGCAATAAAAATAAACAGGAATATTTTCCCGTTGTCGCGACTAAAAAAATAGATTGCAAACGCCCCCAAAGCAATATATAATACCCCCGCATTGGGGCATAGTTTAACGGTAGAACTCCGGACTCTGACTCCGTCAGTGTTGGTTCGAATCCAGCTGCCCCAACCAAAAATTAAAACGCCCTTGTGGCGTTTTTATTTTTGGTTCGTGACGATGGTTCAATCATGCAACCAACGGTTGCCGGTTCGAAAACAAGTAGATTTGACAAGCCCCTGCGCAGTCAAATCGTCACGGTTTCCCCGCAGGCGCAACGGCGCCGAGGGAATCAGCTGCCCCGCCCCGCCAAACTAAATTCATTCGCGACGCCATTGAAACAATTTCATCATGTGCAGATTATGACACAGTGCACAACATATGGCGCAGATTATCTGATTAAAAATTCCCGACATCTTTCCTGTGGAATCATTTTTTCAAAAATCGCATAATATCCACATGGGAAAACGAGAGAATTTTTTTGCCCTGGCCGCAATAATCGGCATTTTGGGCACGAACGGGGCAAATGCCTGTACAGGCATCACCCTTAAATCAAACGATGGTGGTGTTGTCACAGCTCGCACAATTGAATGGGGCGAATCGGAAATGGAAAACATGTACACCATTGTTCCGCGCAATTATATCCAGCAATCAATGTTGCCGGGCGGCGAAGTTGGCGGCATGACTTTTTCCAGCATGTACGGATATGTAGGCCTGGCGGTGGTGCGCCCAGAATGGGTGGTTGACGGCATGAACGAAGCGGGACTTTCCGCGGGCTTGTTTTACTTTCCAGGCTATGGCGAATACCCGGAATATAACCCTGCGAACAAAGCGAATACCATTTCAGATTTCCAACTGGTATCGTGGATATTGTCGCGTTTTTCAACTGTTGACCAGGTTAAAAACGCCATCGGCAACATTCGTGTCACCAGCATAGATCCACGCGCATCCACGGCGCACTGGCGCGTAACAGAACCATCGGGCAAACAAATAATAATTGAAATTGTGGACGGCAAACCAAACGTATACGACAGCGAACTGGGTGTATTAACCAATTCGCCCGAATACCCATGGCAATTAAAAAATTTGAACAATTATGTTAATTTAATTCCTGGCACAGCCGGTCCTGTGAAATTTGGTAACATCACATTGCGTGCATTTGGTGCGGGGTCGGGATTTCTGGGGTTGCCGGGTGATTTCACCCCGCCATCGCGATTCGTTCGCGCGGCATTTTTGCAAAATTATTCTATCCCCCAGGATACATCGTACAACGCTGCGATGCAGGCATTTCATATTTTGAATAATTTCGATGTGCCACTGGGCACAGAATACCCAGTTGGGCGCGCACCTGTTAATATGCCATCGGCCACCCAGTGGACAATCGCAACGGATATGCACGACCGCGTTGTATACTATAATACTATGTACAATCGCACATTGCGTTCAATAGACCTGGATACAATTGATTTCGCCAACACAGAATTTCAATCATATCCTTTGGATGCATCGAAATCAGAAACCATCATCCCGGTACAAATAAACCAATAAAATGTATTAATGATATTCTGTGCTGTGATGTACTGGATTTCGTTCACGAAAATATGCGATAAATCCCAAAATTGCAAACATCAGCAATCCGCTTTGCAACACTATGCCCATTAAATTATGCATAAATATGTTATATGCTATAAGTAATGAATTAGTAAGCAAACCTGCGAATCGGTAAACCAACACACTTTTTTGCCATATAGCAATAGTGAAAATCATAGTTGAAAAATATGGCAACATGGATAACACCCCATGCGCAGTAAACGCACTGCCGATGGATAACAAAGAAACCCACAACGCCAACAGCCAACAATCTGTGTGAGTAATTTTATCTCTGTTTTCTGGTGCACGATGTGAATAAATAAAATTGCTTGTCACATCGCGTGCAATTGCGATTACGTTCATTACAACAGCAACATATCCACCCAATATGAAGAAACATAATGCGGAAAGCAAATTACTTAAAATAATCGCAATCAATTGCCTATGCCGATTATTAAAAAAATAAGTACTGCCCTGCAAAACCAATGCACAGGTAATAAATATTTGACTGATAAAATACTGTAAAGTTATCTCCATTCCAAATCGCAGAAGACACGTTATACCGCCAAATAAAAAATAATCAAGTGATTTCGCAAAAATGGTGTATAATGAACGTTATCCAAAGCAAATTAAAAGGAGTCCCAAACATGAAAATAAAACCATTCGCGGGCATTCGACCACCGCGCGAACTTGCGGCCGAAGTGGCATCACGCCCATATGATGTTCTGAATTCAGCCGAGGCCAAATCCGAAGCCGGCGAAAAATCACTGCTGCACATTATCAAACCAGAAATTGATTTTGATCCAATTGCAGATGAACACAGCCAACAGGTTTACGACAAAGCCGTTGAAAATTTCAATCTGTGGCAGGAACGCGGTTGGCTGACCCAAGACGACAAAGAAATGTATTACATATATGCCCAAACAATGGATGGCCGCACACAATATGGCCTGGTTGCGGCGGCAAACGTTGACGATTACATGACGGGCAAAATCAAAAAACACGAATTAACCCGTCGCGACAAAGAAGATGATCGTATGATTCACGTCCGTATTCAAAACGCAAATTTGGAACCAGTATTTTTTGCATACCCAGACGTTGATGAGATGAATAAAATCGTTGCCGATTATGTTGCAACCCACGCCCCTGAATACGACTTTACCGCCCCAGACGGCTTTGGTCATAAATTCTGGAAAATAGACGACGATGAAATCATTCATCGCATCACAGAAATTTTCCGCAATGTGCCCGCCATGTACGTTGCCGACGGTCACCACAGAACCGCCGCCGCGGCACGTGTTGGTGCTGAAAAACGCGATCAAAATCCGAACCACACAGGCAACGAAGAATATAACTATTTTCTGGCGGTAATTTTCCCAGAAAGCCAATTACACGTTATCGATTATAATCGTGTTGTACGTGATTTGAACGGCCTGAGTCCGGCGGAATTTTTGGATAAATTACGCGAATCGTTCGACATTGTTGAAATTGGTCCAGACATATACAAACCAAACAAGTTGCATAACTTTGGTATGTACCTGGATGGTAAATGGTATTCTTTAACTGCGAAACCCGGCACATATAACGACAATGATCCAATCGGCGTACTGGATGTAACAGTATTATCCAATTTAGTATTTGATAAAATATTAAACCTGGGCGATTTGCGCACCAGCAAACGAATCGATTTTGTTGGCGGCATCCGCGGCCTGGGCGAGTTACAAAAGCGTGTTGATTCCGGCGAAATGGCGGTGGCATTTGCGCTGTACCCGGTAACAATGCGTCAAATTATCGACATCGCAGACACAGGCAACATCATGCCACCCAAAACGACATGGTTCGAACCTAAACTGCGCAGTGGATTGGTAATTCATAAACTGTCCTGACAAACTGCCCCATAACTTGGGGCGATTTTATAAGCGCAACAAATTCGCAATTAATAAAATGCCGCCAAAACGGCGGCATTTTTATTAATCAAAGAAACGTCTGTATACTTTTTCGTTTATTTCCACTGGGTACTCGCGTTCCAGGAATGAATTGTAATCCCCCGCAACAACCGCCCCAGATGCGTTTTCCAATTCTTTACGCACATCGGCCATTTTTTTCTGATCCGGTTCAGGCAAAATTTCATTTTCAACATGTAAAACATAAAACACGCCATTACCGTTAACAATTGAATTACTGCCAATTTCAGAATTAAACGCAGCCGACACCACCGCCAAAGGCGCCCCATCCGTACGGGTCACCATCGCTGTTTTTTTACCATCCAACTGGCCACTTTCGTTCAAATCAACCAACAATTCATTCGCACGCAAATACGCCTGCTTGCGTTGTTCATTTGTGCGCCAATCGCCAATCAAACTGTCTTTCACAGCATCAAATTGCGCATTGTGTTCTGGAATAATCTCGTCAACCATAACAATGATTAAACCTTTATCAGTTTGAATAACTTCACTTTCTATCCCCTGCTCCATATCAAAAATTTGCGCCATTAATCCATCAGTTAACAATTCATCATCTGGCCGATTATCAGCATCGAACGTCCCCAGCGACACATATTTCGCATCATGATTTTTGGCAATTTCAGCCATAGTTTTTTCACCTGCGAACAAATCAGTCGCAATTTCTTCTGCAGCGGCGTGTGCAACATCCGCTTCGTCCGGTTTGTTCATATCAGCTGCAACCAACACATATGATACCGTGCGTTGTTCCGGCACCACACGTGGATTTTGTGCATAGAACGCACGCAAATCTTCCTCGGTCGGTGTACCCACATTAAAATCATCAAAATCAACAGTTACATAATCAATTTTGCGTTCGCTGTAACGCGCGTCAAATTCCGCCTTTACCGCGAAATCCGGCACCTTTATTGGTGCTTTGGGGGCCAAGGATACATAATTTTGTAAAACCTGGTTACGAATGAACACCTTGGCATCGTTTTCAGTATACCCATTTTCGCGCAACCAATTGTCATACGCGAACGAAGAAAATTGTCCACCACTTTGAAATTCCGGTTGCGAACGAATTTGCCGCGCAACTTCGCTGTCGGATACAATCAATCCCAAATCATATGCCCTGTTATCCAATCTTGCCCGGGAAATAAGTGTCGCCAAAGCCTGTTTATTAACCCCATCCATTGCGATTGGATTGGCATACACCTCGCGCAGTTCTTCGCTGTCCATCTTGGCCAATTGCACATTTTTTTCATTGCTGAATTGCACCGCATCAATGCCAGTATCACCCACATAAACCAAATTATTATCAGACTGAACATTGCTGAATATCCATTCTGCAACGCCCCATCCAACAAAAGAAAAAGCCAAAATTCCGATTAAAATCTTTGCCACCGGCTTGTCTGCCGCATTACGTAAATATTCTAGCATTTAATCCCCTTTTGCGATACCATAGCAAAACGATACCAAAAAAATCAACGAAAAAAAGGGGGAATTCGATGAAAATTATCGCAGGAAATTGGAAAATGAATGGTTCGCGCGAAAACCTTGTTAACATGGTTGCAGCATTACAAAACATTGAAACCGAAAACACGGTTGTATTATGCGTTCCATATACTATGCTGGGCGTTACATCAGACAATATCGCCCTGGGGGCCCAGGACGTAAGCACCCACGATCACGGCGCATACACTGGCGAAGTGTCTGCGCAAATGGTTGCCGACACGGGCGCCAAATACACAATTGTTGGCCACAGCGAACGCCGGCAATACCACGGCGAAACAAACGATATTGTTCGTCAAAAGGCTGCCTCTGCGCTGGCCGCGGGTCTTACTCCGATTATTTGCGTTGGTGAAACTATGGATGAAAAACAGGCCGGCAAAACAATGGAAATCATTGAATCTGGTGTTCGTGAATCAATCCCAAATGATGTAAACGGCAAAATAATCGTGGCATATGAACCACGTTGGGCAATTGGCGCAGGCCTTACCCCAACAGACGAAGAAATCGCCGCCGCCCACAAATTAATTGCAGATACATTATCAGATATTGGCCTTGATGGCACACCCGTACTGTATGGCGCCAGTGTCAAGGGTTCAAACGCGGCGCAAATCATGTCGATACCAAACGTCGATGGCGTGTTGGTTGGCGGCGCATCCTTGAAACCGGACGACTTCATACCTATAATAACCAGTGTTAAATAAAGGTATATTAAACATTGGGGGCGCATTACCGCCCCCATAACACACAGGATGGGTACTCAAATGGACGATAAAAAAGAAGTAAAAATAGATACTGTTTCAATTTCTGACGATGAAAAAACAACACCGGAAAACACAGCCGATATAACGCCGGATACGCCTGAAAATGAAACAGAAAAACTTAACGCGCAAATTGCCGAACTTACCGATAAATTTTTACGTCTTGCGGCGGAACTGGAAAACACCCGTCGTCGTGCTGCATTGGATGTTGAATCGGCGGCACGCAATCGTGCAATGTCTGTTGCAAAAAAGTTTTTACCTGTTATGGATGCCATCCAAGCGGCATTAACACACTCGCCCGAAGATGACGGAATAAAATCCATGGCTGCGGCAATGAACGACGCATTCACCCAAATTGGCATAACAAAAATCGAATCGGTTGGCCAAATTTTGAATCCCCAGTTTCATAATGCGATTCAGGTTATCGATGCCCCGGCGGACGCAAACCCAAAACCACAACCAAACACTATTGCATCCGAACTGCAAACGGGATATATGTTTGGCGACACGGTTCTGCGCACAGCGATGGTTACAGTTTACAAATAAAAATTGCCCCGTTGGGGCAATTTTTATTTCACAATACCTTTCATCTGTCGTGCTATTATTGCTTTTTGTGCATTAATTTCATCCTGCAACATTTTTACATTTTCAGTATCCACAGATTCAATAAAACGCTTGCGTGCCTCATTCTTGACCACAGAATTACGCAACACTCTTAATGCTTTTTGCGGATGATAATGATATGTACTTACATGCACCTGCATGGGAATGCCATTGCGCCGGAACAAAAATCTGGCCAAATTTATATCATTATCTTCCAATGGGAAATAATAGTAATATTCTTTCTTATTGCTTGCGACAATAAACCCAGCCTCACGCGATAACGAAGACAATAACTCTGCATCCTTAAACGAATCCACCAAGCGCTTATCATACCCTGGGGCAAAATAATTTTTAATGGTCTCAAAAAATGTCATTTTTTACCTTTTTTGTTTTTGTCAACTTATAGTACACTAAAAAATTTATTTATCAAGCACAAAAACGCCCCGCACATTTGCGGGACGTTTGCCGGACGAAAAAACTTAAATCCCCAACCTGTGCGTCATTTTCATCATGAAAATGGATTCATTACCAAATTCATCGGTGTTATTTGGATGCACACGATAAATAAATCCAATTGCCCCGTCTGTAAATTCGCCAAAGTTATGGCGATATGCACCTGTGAACCGAACCTCGCGCACATCGGGACGCAGCGACATATTTTCAATATGAGTATTTGAAATATTCAAATCGTATTTTCCATTTCCCATATCTACAATCTCGTATTCAGCATACGGATACATAACCGCGCCATTTGCCACAGTCAACGGCTGGGACACACTGAAACTGAAATTCCCCGCGTCCACACCAAACGCAAACGCATTTGAATCAATATCGGTTAATCCCAATATAAACTGCCCCGCCGCATCAGACGTTGTCCGCGCAAAAGTTGACCGCAATTTAAACGTCACATCATCGACAGGACTGAACCGGAATTCAGAATCAACATACACAGTATCGCCACTGCCCATATCCAACAGGCCACCCGACACCGCCCCCAACAAAGTATCCGATTCGAACGCTGCACCAACAGACGCGGTAAATCCGAACGTATCGCTGTTCCATGCAACGCTGGATTGTGCGCCCTGCATTAAACCCAACCGCGCCGGCACATATTGCGACGAAATCGTAGGATCATTATCCAACATAGTTTCGTCTGTTATCGCACCCGAAAACGCGCGCGCACCAAACGACCAACGCCCCATGTTATACCATGCGTCCGTTGTAATCGCATTTGACGCCAATCCCAAAATCGGATTAGACATCCCGTCAAACCGCGACGCACCGTCTGTAAAATGCCGCTGATATTCGGCCGCAAAATTCCAATCGCCAGACGTATAATCCAAACGCAGACTGTCCAACCCATTTAAATTATCAACATACGGTTTTTCAGACACAACTATTGAAAACCCAAAATTTCCAACCTGAACACGCGGTGCGTCCGCATTACGCGTTTTAAATTCGCCCAACACGTCGCCCATATATAACCCGCGCGCGTCCGTCACACCCAGCGCAAATTCATTTTTCCAAACGCGCGGCATGGACATATCGCCATTAACACTTTCCAGCACGTCAAAGAACGGTGCGCTGATTGTCGCACTGCGTCCACCAAACGCAGACGACGCACGGAATACAGTATTCGACGCCGCCCGCCAATACGCGTTGCCATTGCCAGACACAATTTTATTCCCGTCATAGAAATAAATTTTGTTTCCCGGCGTCATGGCACGTTCCAGGTTAATCAACCCATAACCATACACCTCGGCAAAGGCGTCCAGATAATCCTGGCCCAACAATTCATCTTCGTGATAATCAGGCGGCAAAGCATACATAGATTTCAAATACGTCACCAAACCATCAACAGTGAACGCATTACCCGCACTGTCCGTGCCCAAATATGCCCCATCTGCGGTTAATGCCATTAATGTGAATATTTCACCACTGCTCATATACGGGAACGCGCCCTTTAACGCAGCCACAGCCCCCGCAGCGGACGCCGTTGCCATTTCAGCCGTTGGTCCGGCGGCCGAAAAACACCACGGATCAACACCATTTATTCCCAACCCCGCAACACCACATTTACGCGACATATATGTGACATCGTCATCTCGTGTTTCTGTTCCCTTGGTATCAGTCCAGGCCGATAAATACAGTCGCCCATAATCATCACCAATACCATTGCCATAATCTTCTATACTGTCAGCGGCCGATGTTCCAATCGCATGTTGAACCGCGACAACCGTCATAAACAAATGCTCCAAATTCTCATAAATTGCCGGCGCATAGTTTTCAAACGTAGCCTCCTGGACTGTATATGTTTTCCCATCACCCAATCCATATTCGAACTCACCCGCTGGCATGATTAAAATCGGCCATCCTGCAACATAACTTCCCAAAACCTGGTTCGCATATTGCCCCTGAGTTTTCAGATCGGTGGAATCTTTGTCATAATACGCATTCACAAGTTTCATGAACGCAGTCAACTCGTCGCCATTGTTCAAAGATACATAAGATTCCACCCCACCTGTATTCACATACGACAACTTGCGTGATTCAGGGTTCAAAGTTGTCACCGCAATCGAAGATAATAAATTCGTTCCGGAATCATTATAATATTTTGGCATTTCTGCAATCGCTTCAAAGGTTTTCACATCTAAATCATCAGACCATGTTTTCGCGACATAAACATTTGTGCCATCAATCACATACACCGCATCCGCACGCGTGCCGCCGGTTGAATTCACATAATAATTATTATCAGTCCCCTGATATATGGCGATAAACTCTTCTTCGCCATCGGCACACCCAGCGGTACAAGTTCCCTTTAACAAATTACTGCCATTACCAATTTTATACGTGGTATCCCCAACGGTAATCGTCGGATTTGTAACGCTGTCGGCATCCGCCATCGCAGACGATATAGTATATGTTTTACCATCCAATGTGATTGTATCACCGGCCTCTAATGTACCAAGTTTGCCACCATCGGCCAAATCCGCAATAGTTCCGACAGCTTCGCCCTCGGTTGGGTTTTCAACATCAACCCATCCGGTTCCATTACCAGTTCTGTAAATAGCCAATTGGCTGTTTGGCGCAAAACCATACAAATCGCCGTATGCGCGCCCACTTGTTTCCCACCCGGCAACAATTTTAGCCAGCGCACTTTCCGTTGCCGTCGCAAACGGATTCATGGCTGTACCATTACCAGATAAATCAAACGCCCCGCTGCCTGTTGGATTGGCCAATTCGGTTCCTAAATTTCCCCCAGATGGATTATTATAATTCGCATATTTATCAACAACACCTGTTGGTCCACTTGTCCCTGTGGACGCAGCCCACAAAATACCCTTTATCGGGGCATCATCGCCCGGCCGCCCCGCCGAGCCAGTTGGATTAATACCATTATCCGTTATCAACGCAGTACGAACAGGATACCCCCCAGACGCAGCATTCATCATCTTCTGTGGATTATGCCCAGAATCACGAAAAGTATATTGTCCCATATACCCATTTGCAAACGACGAATACCCATGCATCATCAGCAAATAATTTTGCAACGGCACAGTAATCCCATCTGTCAAATAACTGGTCTGTTGAATTTGCGGCGCGTCTTCGTCATCATCGGGCTCCACTTTTACCCCCGGTCGAAAATAATTAAAATCAGCCGCACGAATTCCGCCCGCCGACGGATTCCACTGTGCTAAATTATTCTGATACGCAGCGGTACTGTACGCAATATCACCCGCCGCATCAAAATACGCGGGGCCAACGGGTATCTCGGCCGTGGACGAGGTTGTCCCGCCACTGCCGTCGCCACCCTCGCCCTGGCCTGGACGATTGCCACCACTGGACGTGCCGCCACCATTTTCATTTCCCGGATCCAACCAATCAGTTAATAAAAACAGCCCACCTACAACAACGGCGGCCCCCGCCGCCGCCAAAGAAATCGTCTGGGCGGAGGATAATCCGCTGAACAGCCCCCCACTTTCCGTTGGTTGCGTTCGTGATTCATACTGTTTTATTTGCCGATCACATTGCGACGCATCCGCCCCGTACATTTGCAGAATCTGCGCCGCGCGAATATCATTATTCATCAACGCCGTGCACACCAACGACAACCCCGTGCTGTCCACATAATTGACATTTGCGCCCGCATTTATCAGGTTTTGCACCTGTTGAATATCGGCATTTTTCGCCGCAGCCAACAATTGTGCCGCAATCATAAATTCATTATTTGGCACAGAAACCGCCGCAACCGCGGAACCCGCCGGAATTAAAAACAACGCAAACAGTAATAATCTGATGTATTTCATTAACAATTCTCTCTGTACAAAAATATCCTAACACACAATCAAATTACAAGTCCAGCAAAAATTTACCACAAAAAATCCCGGCCAAGTATGCCGGGATAATTTTATACGCTACATATTTTATATTAATATTTAGCGAACGCGTTTATATGTGTTAATTGTTTTCACAATAACAACACTTGATGAGGCTTTGAATTTTCTTTTTGCAGAATTTGCTTTCAAAGAATCAACAACGTTACGCAAAGAGTCAACAACCGGATCTTTGTCATAAACAGTAACATTACCGCCATTGTTTACAACGATATTGCCGTCATTCACAGCGCCCTGACCCAACACAATTTCCGTATCATTGCCATACTGATTAGCATTTTGCACAACGATATTTTGATTATTTTTGGAATCATTCTGCAAACGAATACTTGTGTCGCCACCCTTTTGACTTGGGCCAGCCTGTTCACAAACAACGTACACAGTATCAACGACCGGTTCTTCAACAGGCTTTTTCGCCGGCGCAGGTTTTGCAGGTTTCGATACAGTACCCTTGCCGCGTTTACTTTTTTCACATTCAGCCAACCCATTTTTATAAAATTCGGTTGAATCACGATATGTATCCGCCGCCTGTTGCAACGAATCCAATTGTTTGGCAGCCACAGAAACAAGCTGTCTTGCTTTGGCCAATTCCGCACGTGTATCAACAATCGCATCGCTTACACGCTGATCAGTGCAAGATTTCACAAAAAATACAGCCGCAACAACAGCAATCACACCGGCACTGGCACCAATAATTCTTTTCCAATTCATTTTGCATCCTTTGGTTATTACACCAAGAATATAGGACAAAACAAATCTTTTGTCAACTATAAAAGAAAAAAATTATTACATACTATAAATAATGTCTCTTTTTTTCTTTTCTGATAAAATCTTTTTTGATATACTTTTCGATAAGAGAGAAATGAAACGTCACATTGTATTTTGCATAATGGCTGTGCTTGCCTGCCCCAGTATTGCTGTGGCGGCAACTTGTTCACAGATGAATTTAACCCGATGTTTGGATTCTGTATGTGCGATAAATGTGTCTTCTAACCCTGCGGCACGCTGCCAATATTGTGGCACATCCAGTGCTGGCGAACCGCCATCGGAACGTACCGGCATGCGCAGTTTATCATTAGGCGCGTCCGCCCGCTATACTTTAAGCGAAGATGAATTGGAAGATGCGCCCACCGACCCAGGCGAACGTTACGCATGGGCAACGGCACAGTGTATAAAAAAAATCGACGGTTGCACCCCTGACGACGTATCCGATGTATATGACGAGTTAATTGAACAATCATGTCGCGCGGCCGGGGTCAGTGCACAAATGACCGAAACGATTGCTGATGCAAATCGCAACACAGCATCCCTGTCCAGTTGCCAATCATCGATTCGTGCATGTATGGTGGCATCCAACCGTTGTGGTGCGGATTACAGCGCTTGTGCGGACAATGCATCATTTGATAACTTCTTTGCCACTTGTTCAGTCACGGCCACTGGATGCGACGATTACATTGCCCAAATTCGCACAACATTAACCGACGATCGCGACACAGCCATCGCAAACGCAGAAGCCTTTATTAACAATATCGTTACAGGTTATCAAAACGCACGCGAACAAAAACTAAATTCAACAATTGCCGCATGTACTGATAATGCTGGCCGTGAATCGTGCATAGAAACAGTATGCGAACGCAACATGCCAAACAAATGTGGTCCTGGATATGAATCAGAACGCATAAACGCGCAATTATTGTGCGAGTTTTATAACCTGGCGTGCGAATTGGTGGATTAACAAATGATATGGAAACGCGAACATTTTTATAAAAACACTTGCGCCATTGGCGGGGTTATATGCATGGCGGTGTTCGCGTTGCTTACCCAACCAACGGATGCAGCGGTTGTGGCACGTGGCACATCAAATGTATCATCACGTCCAACGGTGGCAATCCGCACAAATGTAACGGGGCGTATGCCAACGGCATCTGTATCAAACACAGCCAGCAGTCAAACCAATAACACCCAAATCACGGATGAACCGGAATCAACCACCCAGGATACCCCGGAACCAGAAATAACTATTGAAAACAAATCGTCCCAGTTTGATGAAATTCTGTCTGAATCCAGCACATCAAACACAGATTCATCGAATACGACTTTGGCTAATTTAATCGCGGCGCAACGCGCAGAACTGGATTCAATATCCGCAACAACCACTGCGTCAAACGCAACCACAACTGGTAACAGCAGCGCATGCGACACAGGCCTGCGCGGATGCATGCGTGAAAAATGCGGCAACGATTTTACCGAATGTGCCGGCGACACAGATACAATCTGGGGCACAAAAATGGATGCATGTCGTAATGATATTGACGCCACATGCACCGGCGAACAATATCGTCTGTTTGCGGCGGAAATCAAGGCTGATCGTGATTTGAATGCCCAATTGGCGGCATATAATGCAATTATAAATTGTGGCAACCAATACAACGATTGCATTGTAACGGAATGCGGCACAACATTTTCAAAGTGCCTGGGTAAATCGGCCGGCGATGCGGCAATCGCGAAGTGCGAAACAATCGCAAATAATTGTGTGGAACAAGACAGCGGCCTGGCATCACGCGCGATGCAGGTATTCGCCAACCTGCGTGTCGATGCCGAGGAACAAATTCAGCGCGACGAAGAACGCCTGTACGAACTGCGCGATGAAATGGCAAATCAATGCCAAATGCTGGGGGCAACATTCGACGAACGCACATTCAGCTGCGTATACACAGTTGAATTTTATGCTGGCGAAGATACCACATTATTCGCCTCGAAAAAGGCATATGCCGGCACATCATTTGATTGCACACCAAATTGGTTTGGAATTGACGTCACAACATTTATGGAAAATGCATACCGTTTAACACGTTCACAAACATCTGCTTCGGCATCAATGTTGGGGTCGGGTCTGGGTGTTGCGGCGGGCGCAATTACATCTGGCGCGATCGACCGTGCAATCGACCGACAGAAAGCCGACAATGCACTGAAAGATGCCCAAAAAGAATACGAGGAAACCTTTGGCGAATCCGCTGATTCTGTTACATCATCGGACGATATCGACGAAGTCTCCCTCGACAGTGGGGACAGCGCCGGGGACAATGCCGGTGGCGCTGATGCGAATGCTGGTAATACCGCCCGGGAAGTTGTATCACGAAACTAAAAATTTATGAAAAAATATTGTGTAAGTATTTTTACAGTTCTATGCAGCCTGCCAGCAATGGCAAGTGTCACCGTCGTTGGGCGCGTACTTGATGAACGTGGCGCACCACTTACGGGGGCATTCGTTATGGACCCGAACATGAGTGGCGTGGGCGGCTATGTGGAATCAGACGGCACAATTCCATCGGACATTCCATTTTCAGATAACATAACCAGCCTGCAAATTTCCATGTTGGGCTATGAAACACAAACTGTTGCTGTAAACCCCAACAACCCTAATATCGGTTCAATCCGCATGCAACCAGATACCGAAGTACTTGAAGCTTCGGTAACAACCGCATGCCAATCCACCACGGGCAGCAACAAATTATACCGCGAGATTAATTCAGATAAATGCTATCCATATGCTTGTCGCGATGCCCAATACGAGCCCAGCGGCAACTCGGTCGCCTGGTATACTGGCGGCAACTCAATATGTATCGGTTCCGCCGCCTCGGGCGGGCCATGTGCAAATTTCTGTGCGGGTGGCAATTGTCAATCCATCACAGTATACGATTCATGTGATTATGTAATCGGCAAAGAATGCACCCCAACAAATCCAACTGGATTCAGTTCAGCAATTTACGCTTGGAACGGCAGCACAAGAACGTGTGAAATACAATCTTGTGACCCGGGATATCGTCATAATACCACCAACAATACATGCGAATATCAAATTGGCCAAAATTGTTTAAATGAACTTCGCGGCAATCACCATGCAAAAACAGCCACATGGCAACTTGACGAATCTGACAATATTGTTTGCAAAATCAGCGCATGCGAAAACAACCGTTATCAATACGACACGGCATCCAATAAATGTATTGATCAACAGGGTGAACCATGCACCCCTGAAAATACCAGTCACGTAAAAGAAGCCAAATATGCATACGACGCATCCAGCGATACGCTGCGTTGCGAAATCAAAAAATGTGACAGTTCTGACTATACGCCCAACGATGCAAAAAACCAATGTGTTCAAAGCCAGGGCGACTGCACAGACGCAGCAAAAAAACGCGATAAAAATGCCACCGCAGGCGTTATGCGCAACAGTATATGTTATATAACAGATTGTATAACCGGCTTTGATCCAAACGATGCTGGCACACAATGCGTTCAAAAAACAGGCACTGATTGCACGCCACAATACAAAAGTCATTATTTGACCGCTAAATGGGTGTTGGATTCATCGAACAGCGAATTAATTTGCGAAATCAAAACGTGTGATTCCCCGGAATATACGGTTGAAAACAACAAATGCGTCAAACAAACTGGCAAAGATTGTACATATACACCAAACCCGAACAATTTAATCGACACAGCCACATTGCATCTGGTAAATGGCAAATTGGAATGCCGTATTGACGACTGCATCGATGAATATACGCCAAATGCCGCCGGCACTGCGTGCGAGCAATCGGCCGGCGAATGCACACCAACGGATCCGAACGCGAAAACAGGCGAATTGAAAAACGGCGTATGCAAAATCACCGAATGCAAATCTTCTGATTATATAGTGGATCGCAAAAACAATGAATGCGACTTAAAGGCCGGCACAAATTGTGCAGACACCCTGCCCGCACGCGCAAACGTGGCCACAGCCGAATGGATATTGGGCCCGGACAACGAATGGTATTGCGAAGCAAAAACGTGCATTTCCCCCCAGGAGCGCTATACACTGGACGAGGCTTCTAATACTTGTACCGCGGCCAAAACAGGCGAATGCGATGTAAGCAGCGTTCCAAACGCCACAAAAGGCGAATGGGAATGGCACACAATAAAAAATGCATACGTATGCACCGTTGTTGATTGCACAAAAGATTACGTTCCAAACGACGCGGGCGACGCATGCACTCAAAGCAGTGGCCCCTGCACCCCAGATGACCCGAACGCTGCGGCCGGTAAATTCCGCGGCGGTACATGCATAGTCTCGGACTGCAACCCTTATTTTACTAAACAAAATGGTAAATGCGTATCTGATGTTGGGTCAAAATGCACACCGGAAAATAATCAACATGTAAAATCAGCCGTTTGGGAACAGCAAACAGATGGCACACTGGCATGTATAGTAAAAACATGCGACAGCGACAGATACGAAATCGAAGACAATGCATGTGTTGATAAAAAGGGAACCGCATGCCCAGATGATGAAAAACCAACCGATGCAAATGCAACTGCATTTGAAATGAAGTGGAAAAACGGCGCCCTGCGTTGCGAAATCACAGAATGCACAAAAGAATATTTGCCCAGTGACGACGGCCAAACATGCGAAAAAAGCGAAGGCGACTGTACAACAGAACAACTTGCAGAAATCGAACATGCAACGGCCGGTGAATTAAAACGTGGCAAATGCCGTCCAACC
>JADINE010000017.1 GCA_017694175.1 Candidatus Enterousia excrementavium
ATATTGTGATGTAGTATATAAAACCCACGTAATGTGGGTTTTTTGTTAAAAATAAATTCCTAGACATTTTATTTAATAAATGTGATATTATATAGGCGTAAACGAACAAAAGGGGTGATAAATGAAAAAAATTTTCACTATGGCAGCAGTGATTGCAATGGCATCTGGTGCTGCGATGGCTGATTTTCAATCAAATACACCGCAACAGGCGGCAGTGAATGCGCGCGGTGGTTTTGTTGGCGGAAGCGAGGTTGTTTCAACCGTTAAACAGGCCAAAGAAATGCGCGATGATGTACCAGTGATTGTTCAGGGCAAGATTTTACAGCGCATGGGGGATGATAAATATTTGTTCGAAGATGCAACCGATTCGATTACTGTTGAAATCGACGACGAAGATTGGCGCGGGCAAACTGTTACCCCAAATGATACAGTTAAACTGTATGGTGAAATTGATTCTGGAATGTTCAAAACAGAAATCGATGTGGATTACGTTGAAAAATTGTAATCACATAAAAAAATCCGCCAAATTGGCGGATTTTTTTTGCGTATATTTCGCCCCCCCTGGGGTGTTTTTTATGTTATCTGTTTGTTAATTGTAATTCGATGCGGCGGTTTTGTTGCAGACTTTGTGCATCTGTGCCCAGTACGACCGGGTGCAAATCACCAAATCCACTGGGAACCAGGCGGCGGCGTGATACGCCGTCTGCCACCAATTCATTTACAACCGCATTTGCACGCAGCAAGGACAATTCCATATTATTGGAATAACCGCGTGTGCCAGCAATAACTTGTTTGCGATCGGTGTGCCCGTCAACACGGATAATCCAATCGATGTTTGTCGGGATTTTCGCTTCCAGATTCTTGATTACGTTCGCAATAAGGCGCAGTTGATTTTTACCCTCGGGCGAAAGGGTGTATGAACCGCTGCTGAATAAAATATCGCTGGAAATTATGAAGCGGTCGCCCTGGGTTTCTATGAATGCATCGTCGCCCAGCGCGTCTTTGATTGCTTTGTAAAACACAGATTGATATTGCGCAACATCGTTTAATTCAGCAACTTTGTCAGCCAAAGCCTTGTTCAAACGGTTGGACATTTCGACATATTGAATATCCTTTTGATGGGATGCTTCTTCGGCTGCGTCCAAGGCGGCTTGCAGTTGAGTTAATTGCTGTGCCAAATCGGCGCGTTGGGTTGCCATTTGTTCCTGTAATGCGCGGCGTTCTTGTTCCAATTCGGCTGTGCGCTGTTTGTCCAATGTGGCCTGGTTTAATTGCGCGGTAAGGTTGGCAACCTGGGCTTGTAAATCTGTGCCTTGGGCCTGTAATTCGGCAACACGCGATTCGTAATCTGCGATTAATTCGTCCATATTCATATCAACCTGAGCCAATTCTTCGGACAAAGCATCGTTATTGGCAGACAAATTTTCCAATTCTGTGCGCGCCAGAACAAGCAGGCGTTTTGCCTCTTCTTCATCAGCGGTCATTTGGACTATGCGTTCAGCCTGTTCCGCGTTCGTTTTCTTTAAATCGGCAACTGTTTTTGCCCCAGTGTCACGATTGAACACGTTTGTGGTTGTCCATAAAAATACAAACACAATCAATAAAAAGATAAGTATGATTACCAGGTTCGAGAATAAATCCACGAACGCCGGCCAGGTATTTGTTTTTTCACGGAATCTGATGTTTAACATTGTTTCTCTCTCTTGGTTAAAATCTGTTATTCGGTGAACGTTTGTCTGATTGCGCTTAAATTTTCATTTATTTGTGGCAATACAGTGGAAACTGTGTCGGTGGTGGCAACACTTGTATGGGCAGACAGATAATCTTCGACTTCGCGGAAAATGGCGTTTTGTGCCAATTGAACTTGCAGTCCCAGAAAACCGATGGCTAAACTGCCCGCCAGACCCATTAACGAACTTGTAAATGCCGTTGCCATGCCAGAAAGTGGAACCGTAAGGCCGGCTTGCATATCCTGTAATACTGATTCGTTTGCAAAATTTAAAGTTCCAATTAAATCTGCGAATCCGCCAACTGTAAGGATTAATCCCCAAAATGTGCCCAACAGCCCCAAAAATACCAACGTATTTGTTATATAGCGTACAGATTCACGCGAATCTTCGAAACGTGTTAAAATCATGTCCAACATACCGTTAAGCGTTGTTGCTGATATGCGTACGGGGCGGGCGCGCAAAATCAATGCAACTGGGCGTAACAGCCGCGGTGGCAATGGCGCATTCTTTTTCCCGGAAAAATATGCGCGTGCCCATTTATATTCAGGTAATAATTTGAACATTTCCACAAAGCACAAGCCAATTCCAAAAATTGTTGTGCCAATGATGATGCCGTTTAACAGTATGTTTGCCGAGGCTACCCGTAGAAAGGCATCGTAAAACAAAATCAATCCAGCCACCAGCAAAGCGGTGAAAAACGCCATACGATTTAATGCGCGATGAAATTGATTTGTCATGAATCTCTCTTCTTTCTGTATATCCTTATAATGATATTAGTAAAAATTCCAGATTTAAGTCAATAGGGATTGTAATAAAATATGTACATATATTTTTACTTGATTTTATTGGATTTTTCTGCATAATGTGTGGGATTCCTGCTGATGGCGTGGGGCCGTCGGCTGTATAAACCAAAGGAAAATATAATATGGCTTACTATGAAAGCGTTCTGGTTTTCCGCCAGGATTTGACCGAACCGCAGGTTAAAGAAAAAGCGGCAAAGTACACAGATATTATCAAAGAGTTGGGTGGCGATGTTAAATCCACAGAATTCTGGGGATTGAAAAATCTGGCGTATATCATTCGTAAAAATCGCAAGGCTCATTATGTCATGCTGAATGTTGAATTGCCGGGTGACAAATTGGCTGAATTCGAACGTCGTGCACGTATTGACGAAGACGTCATTCGTTTCCTGAACGTTCGTGTTTCTGCATTGTCAACCACGCCGTCAATTATGATGAAAAAGAATACCGAGGAGGCAGAATAATGGCAGTTCGCGCAGCAATTTATCGTAAAAAATCTAACCCATTAAAGGGCAAGGTTATTGATTACAAAGATATTAAAACTTTGTCACATTATATCACTGAACGCGGCAAAATTGTTCCGTCACGTATCAGTGGTGTATCCCAGAAAGATCAACGCGAATTGGCAACTGCGATTAAACGCGCCCGCCATTTGGGATTGTTGCCGTTTGTTCGTAATAACCTGGGGTAATGGGGTAAATAGAATTATTAAATATTTGGGCTTTGCCCTAACTTGAAATAAAGGACAGATAAAATGAAAGTTATTTTGACAGAAAAAATTACCAAACTGGGTAATATCGGCGATACAGTAGAGGTTAAAACTGGTTTCGCGCGTAATTATTTGTTGCCGTTGGGCAAGGCTATGCGCTGGTCCCGTGAAAATGTTGCTTTGTTCGAAGCCAAAAAGGCTGAATTACAGGCACGCCAGGAAGCGGCGCGTAAATCTGCTGAATCCAATGTTGATGCAGTAAAGAACGCGAAACTGTACATGATTCGCCAGGCGGGTGATACGGGTCAATTGTATGGGTCTGTGTCCACACGCGATGTTGCGCGCATGTTAAAAGAAGTTGCCAACGTTGCCGTTGAATCAGCCCAGGTTTTGTTGGGCGCGCCAATTAAATCTGTTGGTGTGTTTGATACAAAAATCGCGTTGCATCCTGATGTGATTGTGCCGGTTAAAATCTATGTTGCACAAACACAAGATGAAATTGACGCGTTGGTTGCGGGTAAAGTTTTGACGTTCGGCACCAAAAAGGTTGACGAAGAAGAACCTGTTGCCGAAGCCCCAGCGGCCGAAGCAGAAAAGTCAGAAGAAAAATCTGAGGAAAAACCAGCCGAAGAAAAACCGGTTGAAGAATAAAAAACGGGGCAATGCCCCGTTTTTTATTTATTATCACGCCAAAGGCGGTGGTCATTTCTCCCTTGTTTTCTTGTTAAGAAAAAACCACCGGAAAAATTCGGGTGGTTGGAGTTTAAGAACAATCCAATAAATTGCGTGTTTTATTCTGTATATTCAACACACTCCAACCAAGTTGGTTGGATTTTTATTATCGTCTGTATCTCAGACGTATTGGACGGGTTCTTAAGCCCAACACAGGAACGCCCTGTGTCATTTCTTATTATTATCAAAGGTTGGGTGCAAATCAATAATAAAAATCATTTGTTGGCGTGTTGAAACTTTGTTTATATAATACACCATGATATGAAATTGGAATCTGATGGAATTTTGATCGATTTACGCCCATTTGGGGAACGCGATATGGTGGCGCGGATTTTTACCGCTGATTTTGGAGTGCTGTGCGGTATGATGCGTGGCGCACAAATTGCACGAACAAATAAGCCTCTGGTTGGGCAATTTGGGGGGGCAGTGTGGAATGCGCGGTTGGATTCGCAACTGGGAACTTTTCATTGGGAGTCAGAAAAAAATTTGGCGACTGGGCTTATGATGCGGCGCGACACGCTGGAATATATGAATTGCGCGTTCGCGTTGTTGGTGGCTTTGGTGCCTGAACGTGAACAATATGGCGTGTTGTATGATGAAACGATTTCATTAATGCAAAATTTGAACCGAGACAGTAGTTCAGGTGATGCATATTTGCACTGGGAAATGGCGTTGCTGCGTGAATTGGGGTATGCGTTGGATTTGTCGGCGTGTTCGGGATGTGGCGTACGTGAAAAGTTAATGTATTTATCGCCGCGTACTGGGCGTGCGGTATGTGCGTCGTGTGGTGCGCCATATGCGGATAAGTTGTATAAATTGCCGTTGGATTTATCTGTAACACGACGATTCTTGGAACGCGTTTGTTTTGCCCAGGGAATTGAGCTGCCTGTGGCGCGGCGTATGCTGAAAATTGGGTAAATTATTCCTTGCATAATTAAATTTTTTTGATTAACGTGTTACACGTTCAACAGACAAAAGGAGAAAAAAAA
Organism: Candidatus Enterousia excrementavium; assembly: GCA_017694175.1. Lineage (GTDB taxonomy): Bacteria > Pseudomonadota > Alphaproteobacteria > Rs-D84 > Rs-D84 > Enterousia > Enterousia excrementavium. The sequence continues at coordinate 4,961 of JADINE010000017.1, forward strand.
GATGTGGACAATAATAGCAACATTTATTTTTGTCTTCGGTGTTCTTTTGTTCGTGTTCAGCGGCTTTATGCCGTTGTTTGGCGATTCAAAAAAGATTTCCGTTGGCAAAATCATTGCACAACAGTTCATGGCCGCAGTTGCTGTCATTATGATGGTTGGTGGTGCATGCCGTTTGTTCGTGCCGTATTATTTGGTGAAAGTTAATCCGGCAATCGTTCAGGATATGGTTACTGGTATGCAGGAACAGCAAGAACGTGAAAAAGAAATCGCGATTCGCAAGGTTATGGAAGAAGAAGGCGACAATATGATGCGTCGTGCCCCGGTGTTGGGTAATCGCGAAGATGCCAAAAAGACGATTTATGTATGGACTGACTTTTCATGCCCATATTGCCGTCGTGTGCATGGCGAATTGGCACGTGTTATGGCCGATCGTGATGACGTTCGCGTTGTTGTGAAAAACTTTTCTATCCATGGGCCATTATCTGATGCCCCAGCGCGTGCTGTGATTGCTGCGAAATTGCAGGATCCGGCAAAAGCTGCGGAATTGACAGATATGTTGATGACTCGTGAATTCTATACTCAGGATGATTTGAAAGATCAATCCAAGATTGCTGAAAAAGTTGAAGCCAATGTTATGAAAATGGCCAAGGAAGTTGGATTGGATACTGAAAAACTGAAAGAAGATATGAAAGGTTCCGAAGTGGCAGAAGAAATGAGAGAAGTGCGTGATTTGGCACAACGCTTCGAAATCAGCGGAACACCGTTCTTGCTGGTTGAAGGGCAAGCGTTCCCAGGCGCAGTTCCAGCGGCTACTATTGAAGAAGCATTGGATAAATAAATTATTTAATGCGTGAAAAAACGGGGCGTTTGCCCCGTTTTTTTAGAAATTTTTTTATTATGCAACTTTTTTCATATCGTGTTTTACACTGCGGATGTATTTACGTAATTCATCGATTGGAACAAGTGAGCCATCGCGCTTTTCGGCGGACCAATAATCCCAGCCGTTAAAACTTACACAGTGTTGCAGGCGCGCAGCCATTACGTGAATTGATGCTTTGCCGTATAAAGTATGTGTTAATTGACCGTCGCGGGTAATCATGACGCGTTCGCCACGCGGGCTTACCAATGTTTGACCAACGTACAACAGGCCGGCTTCGATAAGTTCGCGGAATGCAACGCGAACCTCGGCCCGTTTGGGGGTTGCAACCTCGATTTCAGATAAATCAATTGGTTGCACTGCGTCAACGCGGGCACGTGCGGCGGAAACGTATGATTCTTCGCGTTCAATGCCAATGAAGTTGCGCCCCAATTCACGGGCGGCCGCGGCGGTTGTGCCACTGCCCAAAAATGGATCCAGAATGATGTCGCCGGCGTTTGTTGATGCCAAAATCACACGGCGCAATAAATCCAATGGCTTTTGGGTGTTATGTAAACTTTTGCCATCGGGGCCTTTGACACGTTCTTCGCCCAGGCAGATGTTTATGTCCCAGTCGGAACGCATTTGTTTGCCACCGTTTAATTTTTTCATTGTTTCATAATTAAACGTATATTTGCCTGTTTTGCGTGGCGTTGCCCAGATTAAAGTTTCGTGTGCATTGGTAAAGCGTGTGCCACGGAAATTCGGCATAGGATTGGTTTTTACCCATACTATGTCGTTCAAAATCCAAAAACCCAAATCTTGTAAAATTGCGCCAACGCGGAAAATGTTGTGATAACTGCCGATAACCCACATGGCGCCGTCTGGTTTCAATATGCGTTTACATTCTGTTAACCAAGCGCGGGTAAATTCATCGTATGCAGCGGGGCTGTCAAATGCATCCCATGCATCGCGAACAGCGCGGGCCGCGGTTTGATCTTCGGGTCGATAGAGTGTTTTTGCGCCCAATTGCAAATTATATGGGGCATCTGCGAACACGGCATCAACCGATGCATCAGGGATGCCACGCATAACTTCGATACAATCACCGGTTAAAATCTGGTTCAGGTATTTTTCCATCTCTCTCGGACTCTCGTCTGTATATTTTACCATAAAATAGGGGTGAAAAAATGCCCCGGCCAAAGGTCAAAAAGAAATAAAGTGCTTGATTTTTATAAAAAACGTATTTTTTTGGGATTTTGGGGTAAATATAATTTTGCTTTACAGTTGGGAATTTGATTGCTACTGTATACGGGTATGAGATGTCCATATTGTAATTCAACCGACAGCCGGGTGACTGATTCCCGCCCAGATACCGAAGATGCCATTATTCGGCGTCGTCGTGTGTGCAATCAATGCGGGGCAAAGTTCACAACTGTTGAACGTGTGCAAATGCGCGATTTGATGGTGCGTAAAAACAGCGGTAAATTAGAGGCTTTTGACCGCGAAAAACTGCGGCGCAGTATTAAATTGGCGTGCCGTAACCGCGATGTTGGTGATGAACAGATTGAAAAATTGGTGACATCTATTCATAGACGTTTGGAAACAGAAACCGCCGATGATACGGTGACCAGCGCAATGGTTGGGCAGATGGTTTCTGATTCTTTGTTAAATTTGGATCCGATTGCGTTCGTGCGCTTTGTGTCTGTGTATCGTAAATTTTCACGCATTTCGGATTTTAAAAAGGTGTTGGATCAAATCCCAGAGGCTGACGATGGTGCCGCTGTTTGTCCATTGCCGAAAACCACGTTGTTTTGACGTTAAAGCATGAAAAAAATATTCACATTTTTAATAGCAATCTTTTTGCCCGTTGCCGCCGTTGCAGCGGATTTGCCGGATATAGACGTTTTGTCTGATGCCGACGCCAGTTTATATACACAAATATTTATGTTACAGGACGAAGAAGAGATTTCTGCCGCGCAGAAGTTGGAAAAACAACTGTCCGACCCGTTATTGATGAACGAGGTTTTATATCAACGATATATTTCTGATACTTATCGCACGCGTGGGCGCGAACTTGTTGCGTGGATGGAAAAATATTACGATATGCCAGGAGCCGAACGTATGGCTAAATTGGCGAAAATTAAACAGGCGACCGTGCGTAAACCATATGTGCCACGTACAATCAGTGGGGGCGCATCCATTGAAACAGCACAATCAGAAACATGGACCGCAAAAAAATATACCGGTGATACAAATACTAAAATTAATAAATTTAAACGTGCTATTCGCAGTGGGGCAACCAAAACTGCGCGTTTGATACTGGAAGATTCATCGTTTAAACGCAAATTAACCGAGTCAGATTACGGGCGTTTGGCGGGGCGGTTGTCTTTTATATACTATACAAACGGCGAATTTGAGTTGGCTAAAAAGTGGGGATTTGTTGCGTCGGATGCGAAATCTGAATATGGCATGTGGGCAATGGGATTGCTGTATTTCAAAGAAGAAAAGTATGATGAAAGTGAAAAATATTTCAGTGCTATTTTGGATTTAGAACAAATTAATAACGCCAGAAAGACCGAGGCCGCATTCTGGGCTGGGCGGGCGGCCGACGCGGCGGGACACAGGTCGGATGCCAAAAAATACTGGAAAATTGCGGCTGTGCACCCTATGGCGTTTTATGGGGCGTTGTCGTCAGTGATGTTGGGGCGGACGCCGCGATATGAATTTTTTGAACAGGATTGCACGGACGAGGATATTGATACCCTGCGTGAAACAAAATACGGTAAAGTGGCGCTGGGACTGTTGCAGGTCGGGCAAAAGGACAGGGCTGAACTGTATCTTAAATACATGATTACGTCCAAGGTTACCGATCGCACGTTGCATGCGATTAATTCTGTGGCGACGGCCTATGGGTTGCCGCGAGTGTCTATCCAGGCGTCCAGTTTGATAAAAGACCGAGGGATTTTGGAAATTGATGACAATATTATTTATTCAGCGCAATATCCGTTGCCTGATTGGGAGCCCATGGGCGGATGGTCGATTGATCGCGCGTTGTTGTTGGCAATTACCAAGCAGGAATCTGGGTTCAGGGCGAATGCTAAATCTGGGGCGGGGGCAAATGGGTTGATGCAAATTATGCCCAGTACCGCCAAACGCGTCGCGCGCGAAAACAAGGTTGATATGTCTGATATTGATATGCTGAATCCTGAACATAATATGTTCCTGGGGCAACAATACATAGTGGATTTGCTGTCGCACCCGAATATCAAGAATAATATTATAAAAATGCTGGCGGCTTATAACGCAGGAATGGGGACTTTGGTCGATTTCGAAAAGAATTTTGAAACTTATGATCCGTTGTTGTACATAGAAAGTTTCCCAACGTACGAAACCCGCAGTTATATTAAACGTGTAATGTCAAATATGTGGCTGTATCGGGCGCGTTTGGATCAGCCGTTGACGACTATGCGTGATTTGGCAGATGGCGAATGGCCGCTGTACAACAGCGAAGACGAATATGTTCAAAAACAAATCGCCGACCGCATGGCAATTTAATTACTATGAAAACAACACCAACATTTGATATTGAAAATGAAACGGGGTGCAGCATTGTTGCCGGCGTGGATGAAGCCGGCCGTGGACCCCTGTGCGGGCCGGTGGTGGCGGGGGCGGTTGTGTTTCCGCGGCGGGATATTGAAATTCCTGTGGTTATTCGGGATTCTAAACAAATGACAGCCCATATGCGGGCGGCGGCATATGATTGGATTGTGCATAATACCATATGGGCTATTGGTATGTGCAGCGCGGCTGAAATAGACGAATTAAATATTTTACATGCGTCAATGTTGGCAATGCAGCGGGCTGTGCAAAATTTGGGATGCGTGCCGCAGTTTTGCTTGGTTGACGGGAACAGGTTGCCGATGGATTTACATGGCGCGCCCGTTGTGCGGGGCGATGCAAAATCGTTGTCGATTGCAGCTGCGTCCATTATTGCCAAAGAAACGCGGGATAAAATCATGCATGATTTGGCGGCGCAGTTCCCAATGTATGCGTGGGATAAAAATGCAGGGTATCCGACCCCGGAACATTTGCGCGCGATTGAAAAATATGGTATAAACGAACATTATCGAAAAACATATAAACCAGTAAAGGAAAGGATAAACAAAAATGAAATTACGCACGATTGAAAATTTAGACGTACGTGGCAAATATATTTTGCTGCGCGATGATTTTAATGTTCAAATTGTTGACGGTCGCATTACTGACGCGTTCAGAATTGAACAAAGTATGCCGACTATCCGCGCGTTGCAGGCGGGCGGGGCGCGTATTGCGATTTGTGCGCACCTGGGCCGTCCAAAGGGTGTGCGAAATATGGAATACAGTTTAAGCCCGATTGCTGAATATATGAAAATTCCATTGATTGGCGATTGTTTGGATAAAGATTTTATGCAAAATATGCGTGACGGCGATGTTGTTTTGTTGGAAAATGTGCGTTTTTATCCGGGCGAAGAAAATAACGACCCTGAATTTGCGCGCAGTTTGGCCGACGGTTTTGATATTTTTGTGAACGATGCCTTTGCTGTGTCGCATCGTGCGCATGCCAGTACTGTGGGGGTGGCTGAAATTCTGCCGTCGTATGCTGGGAAATTATTGGCGTCGGAAATAGAACATTTGAATGCTGTTATGGAAAATCCAAAACGGCCGCTGTTGTCCATTGTCGCGGGCAGTAAAGTTTCGACTAAAATTGGTGTATTGAAAGCGTTGGCTAAATTGTCCGATAAATTGATTATCGGTGGCGCGTTGGGGACTACGTTTAATTATGCGCTGGGCGGGAAAGTTGGCAATTCCCTGTACGAGGCCGACCAGAAAGATACTGCGCTGGAAATTTTGGAATATGCCCGCGAAAATAATTGCGAGGTTTTGTTGCCGTTGGACAAGGGTGTGGCCAAAGAATTCCGTGCCGATGCCGTGCGCAGTAACAAAGATTTTACCGAAATCGAGGATGACGATGTAATTATCGATGCCGGTGAAAAAACAACTGAACGTGATGTGGCGGCGATTCGCGCGGCGGCAACTGTTATTTGGAATGGAACAGTTGGTATGGCAGAATGGCAGCCGACGTGGTCGTATGGATCGTTCGCAATTGCGCGTGCAATCGCCGAACAAACACGCGCAGGCAAATTGGAAAGCATTGTTGGTGGCGGGGATACCGTTGCCGCGTTAGAGGCCTGTGGTGTAAAGGGTGATATTACATATGTATCAACCGGGGGTGGGGCGTTCCTGGAATTTATCGAGGGTCGCATCTTGCCCGGTATCGCAGTGTTGGAACAATAAAAATGGGGCATCGGCCCCGTTTTTATTATATTGCGTATATGTGTGGGGCATCTTGTATTTTTTATGTTGTGCGCTATATATATCATAAATTCGCGAATCGGGTTTTTGTGTGATATAGTTTTATGTGTAAAATTGAAGGATTTGTATTATGGCTTTAATTCCAGTAGTTATCGAGGAATCGCCCCGCGGGGAACGTTCTTTTGATATTTTTTCGCGCCTGTTGCGCGATCGTATCGTTATGATTAACGGGCAAATTGAACCGGGAATGGCAAATACTGTCGTTGCCCAGTTGTTGTTTTTGGAATCTGAAAATCCAAATGCTGAAATTTCTGTGTATATAAATTCGCCGGGTGGTGATGTGTCCGCCGGGTGGGCAATTATGGATACTATGCAGTATATTAAATCGCCGGTTTCCACAATCGGTATGGGACTGGTGGCGTCGATGGGATCGGTTCTGTTGGCGGCCGGGGAAAAGGGTAAACGTTTCGTTTTGCCAAATACACAGATTATGATTCATCAGCCGCTGGCTGGGGCCGAGGGACAGATTACTGATATGGAAATTCGTATGAATCAATATCAGAAAAATAAAAAGACTTTGATTAAGCAAATGGCTGAATTTACAGGGCGCAAAGAAAAAGAATTGTTCGATGCGATGGAACGCGACAATTGGATGACGCCTGATGAAGCCAAAGATTTCGGCCTGATTGACGGTGTGCTGAAACGTAAATAATTTTTCGTATTTGGGGGATTGGGAATATGAGTGACGATAAAATTAAATCGGGCGATACAACAACGACGGAAAATAATAATCCACCGCAGTTTTGCAGCTTTTGCGGCAAGGCCGTGTATGAAGTGAAAAAACTGGTCAGTGGTCGTAATGTTTGCATTTGCGACGAGTGTATAAACTTGTGCAATGATATTATGGCGGATGATCTGCGTACTGAAATTAACAGTGTGTCGGACAAGCTGCCCACCCCGCGTCAGATTTATAATTTCCTTAATGAATATATCGTCGGTCAGGACAGTGCAAAGCGCACATTGTCGGTGGCTGTGTATAATCATTACAAACGCCACAGTGTTGCGTTGAATACAAATGTTGAAATTCAAAAGTCTAATGTTTTGTTAATTGGCCCAACGGGTACGGGTAAGACTTTGTTTGCGCAAACATTGGCTCGGATTTTGGATGTGCCATTCGCAATAGCAGACGCAACCACTTTGACCGAGGCCGGTTATGTTGGCGATGACGTGGAAAGTGTTTTAACACGTTTGCTGCAAAATGCGAATTTTGATGTGGAACGTGCCGGTCGTGGAATTATTTATATTGATGAAATAGATAAAATTGCACGTAAATCGGAAAATCCGTCGCTTACGCGCGATGTTTCTGGCGAGGGTGTTCAACAGGCTTTGTTGAAGTTGGTCGAAGGTACTGTGGCCAATGTTCCGGCTGGTGGGGCGGGGCGCAAGCATCCGGGCGAGGCCACTGTTCAATTGGATACATCAAAGATTTTGTTTATTTGCGGCGGTGCGTTTGACGGGTTGAATAAAATTATCGGTGCACGTACGAACGAACGCGCCGGCATCGGGTTTGGTGCGCACGTGGAATCAAAAAAAGAACGTGACGAAAAAAATCGCCTGGATGATGTTCAACCGGAAGATTTGGTGAAATTTGGCATAATCCCAGAATTGGTTGGGCGTTTGCCAATTGTGACAACGCTGCAAGATTTGGATGAAGATGCATTGGTTAAAATTCTGACCGAACCTAAAAATGCGATTGTGAAACAGTATGCTGCTATGTTGGAAATGGATGGCGTAAAATTAACAATCACAGAAGATGGGCTGCGTGCGATTGCTCAGCGCGCTGTTGAACGTAAAACAGGTGCACGTGGGTTGCGCAGTATTTTAGAGAAAATATTGCTGGAACCGATGTTCGAAGCCCCCGAAAAAGCGGATTTGGCCGAGATTATTATAGACAAGGATGTTGTTGCCGGCAAAAAACCGCCGGTGGAAATCCTGCGTGATGCGAAAAAGGTTGCATAAAGTCGGGGCGGTTGCCCCGGTTTTTTATTAGAGTGTGGATGCTGGTTAGTTGCTGCGCGGGGCCCGATACTGGTCGGACTCTTCTCGTCCGACCAGAACATACAAGTGTTAAACAAAAAATACCCCAAAAAATGGGGTATTTTTTATTTAATCTGGTGACAAATCACCCACAAAAATTTCATTTTTGCGGGGCCCGATACTGGTCGGACTCTTCTCGTCCGATCAGAGCATCCAAATGTTAAACAAAAAATACCCCAAAAATGGGGTATTTTTTATTTAATCTGGTGGCCCTGGTCGGACTCGAACCGACACTCCTTGCAGAACTTGATTTTGAGTCAAGCGCGTCTACCAATTCCGCCACGGGGCCAAAAGGCAAGACAACAAATTATTTTGTTGCTGCGGTGCGGGCCGCGACTTTTTTCACCAAACGTGCACTGCGGTTAGCTTTGTGCACCGGCTTTTTCGCAGGTTTTTCAACCTTGCCCACTTTTTTATTAATCGCTTTTTTAATTGCCGCCATTTCCGGTGTTAAACGAGATGGTGCCTTGGCCATTACGTATGCATCCAAACCGCCGTGTTTAATCAATGTACGCAAACCGGCCGTTGAAATACGCAATGAAAAATCGCGATTCAAAATATCACTGTGAAACTTTAATTTTTGCAAATTCGGCACAAAAGTACGCTTTGTATGACGTTCCGAATGGGATACGTTCATTCCAACCATTGTCTTTTTGCCTGTAACCTTACATACACGTGGCATATTAAATCCTTTGATAACCGGGGCATAATTTATAATAAAAATCCGCAAAAGTCAAGGATTGTTTTATTATTTTTTATGCCGTGTAACTTAATAAGTATATCATAAAATTTCATAAAGTCCAATTTTATTAAAAAATCAATGTTTTGTTTCCTGTACCTTGAAAATATGTAAAGTGCTACTATATATAGAGAAAATATAAAGGAGATTTTGACATATGAATCCAGAAGAAATGCAAGAAACGCCGGATCAGGCGATTGCCAAATATACCACCGATTTTACTAAATTGGCGGCGGATGGGAAGCTGGACCCTGTTATTGGGCGTGACGAAGAAATTCGGCGCACGATACAGGTGTTATCCCGCAGAACCAAAAATAATCCTGTGTTGATTGGTAATCCGGGGGTTGGTAAAACTGCAATTGTCGAAGGTTTGGCGGAACGAATCGTGTCGGGCGATGTGCCTGAAAATTTGTTGAATAAAAAATTGTTGTCGCTGGATATGGGCGCGATGATGGCGGGCGCTATGTTCCGTGGTCAATTCGAAGGGCGATTCAAAGCGATATTAAAAGCGGTCAAAGACGCCGATGGGCAAATTATTTTGTTCATTGATGAATTGCATACCCTGGTTGGGGCCGGCAAAGGCGAAGGTTCCATGGATGCTGGGAATCTTATAAAACCTATGTTGGCGCGTGGTGAATTGCACTGTTTGGGTGCAACCACATTGGACGAATATCGGCAGTATATTGAGAAAGATCCTGCGTTGGCGCGGCGTTTTCAGCCAGTCTATGTGGACGAGCCAACCGTTGATGATACGATTTCAATTCTGCGTGGGTTAAAGGAAAAATACGAGGGCCATCATGGTGTGCGTATTTCAGATGCTGCTTTGGTTGCTGCTGTGCGGTTATCCAATCGGTATATCACAGACAGATTTTTACCGGACAAGGCAATCGATTTGATTGACGAGGCCGCCGCGCGTGTGCGTATCGAAATTGCGTCGAAACCCGACAAGTTGGACGAAGTTGATCGCCATTTAATGCAATTGAAAATCGAACAGCAGGCCTTAAAGAAAGAAAAAGATGAAGATTCAAAAAAACGATTAAAAGAATTAGATTCTGTTATAAAAGACGCCGAAGAAGAATCCAGAAAACTTACGGCCGAATGGCAGGCTGAACAGGCGAAAATGCGCGCGTTGTCTGATGCGATGGCTGCATTGGATGCCGCCAAGGCCGAAGTTGCAACCGCTATGCGTAATGGTGATTATGAAAAAGCGTCTGCGTTGCAATATGGCAAGATTCCAGAACTGGAACAGCAGATAAGTAAAATGAATGCGGATGCGCGGGAATATAAAACTGTATTGCCCGAGCATATCGCCGCGGTTGTCAGCAAATGGACTGGGGTGCCGGCTGATAAATTAAGCATGGAAGAACAATCCAAATTGCTGAATATCGAAGACGAATTGCGTAAACGTGTTGTGGGCCAGGATCACGCGTTGTCGGTGGTGGCGCGCGCTATTCGGCGCAGTCGGGCGGGGCTGTCTGATCCGCGTCGGCCGTCGGGCAGTTTTATGTTCCTGGGGCCAACGGGGGTCGGTAAAACCGAGGTTGCAAAAGCGTTGGCGGAATATCTGTTTAACGATGACGCGGCTATGACCCGTATTGATATGAGTGAATACATGGAACCGCATTCGGTGTCGCGCCTGATTGGCAGTCCCCCGGGGTATGTTGGTTACGAGCAAGGTGGTGTTTTAACCGAAAGTGTGCGGCGCCGCCCGTATCAGGTGTTATTGTTCGACGAAATTGAAAAGGCCAATCCTGATGTGTTTAATGTGTTTTTGCAGATACTGGACGATGGGCGTTTGACCGATGGCCAGGGGCATGTAGTGAACTTTACGAACACTATCATCATTATGACCAGCAATTTGCCGGATATGGATGCGGTGAAAAAACAATTCCGTCCTGAATTTATTAACCGTATTGATGAAATTGTGTTCTTTAACCCGTTGGGCAAAGATGTTATGGCTGGAATTGTGAAAATCCAGTTGCACAACCTGGAAAATCGATTGGCAGAACGTCGGATTTCGTTGAATGTGTCTGATAAAGCCATTAAATGGTTGGGCGACAATGGGTATGACCCTGTGTTTGGTGCGCGACCGTTGAAGCGTTTAATTACGTCCGCGGTCGAGGATAAAATAGCCGACCTGATTTTGTCCGGCACTGTGGGCGAGGGCAGCACAGTTGTTGTCGATGTTCACGGCAAAGAATTGACAGTGCAGTAAAAAAACCGGGGCATTTGCCCCGGATGCAATTTATTACGGTATGCTTAGTAATAGCAGTCGCCGTTTAAAGTGAATATGCCTGTGCCGGCGCCTGTGCTGGGGTGCATGGTGACGTCGTCGATACTTGTTGGACCATATGGGCATTTGGTACATGCGTATGAACCAGAACCAATGTAACGCAACCCATAGTATCCATTGTCGCAGCCACATGAGTATTCATAGCCCACGGATAATGCCGGGGTTGTGAATATGGCGCACAGCAACAATGCTGAAAGCAAATGCCCGTTTATTTTCGGCAAAAACGGAGAAGTAAAAAATGCAGAAATCCAGGATTTTTACAGCAAACAAAAAGACACGTTTAAACGGGGGTTTGTTTTCGGCATCTGTGTATTTTGTATTGTAGTTGAAAATTCAACTTATTTCAACAGGGATTTAGTTTTATTTGCTTTGTTTGCCTTTGTTTGTTTTGAATTGGATATCACGCAATTTTTTATATTCGCCGTCCAGCGCAACCAGTTCTGCATCGGTTCCCTGTTCGATGATGCGGCCGTCTTTGATAACGCAAATTATATCTGCATCCAGAATGGTTGACAGGCGATGCGCAATTACGAATGTAGTACGGCCAACCATCAAATCATTTAATGCCGATTGAATTAATTTTTCACTTTGCGTGTCCAGGGCGGATGTAGCCTCGTCAAGCAGCAAAATGGGGGCGTCTTTTAATATAGCGCGCGCGATTGCAATGCGCTGTTTTTGCCCGCCCGACAGCAGTGCGCCACCTTCGCCAACTTTGGATTTATATTTGCGTGGGAACGACATAATAAAATCGTGTGCGTTTGCCGCGCGCGCCGCCGCCTGGATTTGTTCGGGGGTGGCGTTTGGATTGCCGTATTTAATATTGTCCTCGATAGTGCCGTTGAACAAGAATACATCCTGGGATACTTCGGCAATATTTTTGCGTAATGAATGCAGAGTGTATTTTTTTATGTCGGTATTATTTATTTCTATTTTCCCATGCTGGGGTTCATAAAAACGTTCAATCAAATTGAACATAGTTGTTTTACCACCACCAGACGGTCCAACCAATGCGCATACTTTGCCGGCCGGCACGTTCAGGCTTATGTCGTGCAATAC
>JADINE010000018.1 GCA_017694175.1 Candidatus Enterousia excrementavium
TATGTGTATGCACGCTTGTACGAACCAAAATCATATTCGCCATGTTTTTTTGCAGACGCATGTAAAACATATTTGGAAATTTTGTTTAATTCTGATTGGGGAACATCGCTGTCCATTACAAGTACTGTGTCACCATGTTCAGACATGGCCTGTAACATATAAATCAATCCGGTATCCACAATTTTTTGTGCGCTGTATCCGGCAATTAAAAACAGGCGTTTGTTCGTAGATTTTTTTTTCATTTCTGTTTGTAATTTTTACAGATTTTTTTGCCCTTGGCAAGAACACAAATAAAAAAAACGACCCATGGGGTGGGTCGTTGGAAAATTAAATTTCCGTGTTTTTACGTGTCTTTTTGCGAACGTTGCTGTCCAATTCTTTTTTGCGCAGGCGAATCGTTGCAGGTGTAACTTCGACCAATTCATCATCCTGGATATAGGACAGTGCTTCTTCCAAAGACATTTTACGTGGAGGCGCTAAAAATAATTTTTCATCCGCTGTGACGGAACGAACGTTTGTTAATTCTTTGCCACGAACAGGATTGACTTCTAAATCATTTTCTTTGCTGTGTTCGCCAATAATCATGCCGGAATACACTTCTGTTTGTGGGCCAACAAACAATACGCCACGTGGTTCCAGATTATGCAAGGCATACGTTGTTGTAACACCATTTTCCATCGAAACAAGCACGCCCGGGCGGTATTGTGAAATTGGGCCACGGTACGGTTCGTACCCGGAAAATACGCGATTCATAATTCCTGTGCCACGTGTGTCTGTGCGGAATTCGGACAAGTATCCAATTAACCCACGCGATGGGGCAGAAAACACAATGCGCGTTTTCCCACCGCCAGACGATTTCATTTCCGTGATTGTGGCTTTGCGTTTGGTCATTTTTTCAATCACAACGCCGGAAAATTCATCGTCTACATCGATTACAACTTCTTCGATTGGTTCCAATTTTTCGCCGTTCGGGACGTCCTGCATAACAACGCGTGGGCGTGAAACACTAAGTTCAAAACCTTCGCGGCGCATGGTTTCAATTAAAATACCCAATTGCAATTCGCCGCGGCCGGATACTTCGAACGATTCGTTGTTCGCGCTTTGTGTTACGCGCAGGGCGATGTTGGTTTCGGCCTCTTTGAACAGGCGTTCGCCAATCATACGCGATGTTAATTTTTTCCCAGATCGACCAGCCAATGGCGATGTGTTCACAAAAAACGTCATGGTAAGCGTTGGGGGATCAATCGGCATTGCTGGAATTGGGGTTGTAACTTCGGGTGCACAAAGAGTGTCCGCCACTGTTGCACGTGAAAAACCTGCAACAACGACAATATCGCCCGCAGATGCGGATTCCAATGATACTTTTTCAATGCCGCGATGCTCGATTATTTTTGTGATTTTTGCATTCTCGACCAATTCGCCACGCATATTGATGGCTTTGACCGTTTGGCCAACGCGAACTGTACCCGATTCGATTTTACCCGTTAAAATGCGGCCTACATAGGGGTCTGCTTCCAGTGTGGTGGCCAACATAGAAAATGGCGCATCGATTTGACAACGTGTGCCGTTGCAGTCGGGGGCAGGGACGTGATCGATAATCAATTGAAACAGTGGGGTTAAATCTTTGTGTTCATCATTTAAATTTCGTACAGCCCAACCATCGCGCCCGCATGCAAACAGGTATGGAAAATCCAATTGCGAATCGGTTGCGCCCAGTTTATCGAACAGGTCAAATGTTTCATTTAATACTTCATCTGGGCGGGCGTCAGATCTGTCGATTTTATTAATGCATACAATTGGGCGCAATCCCAGTTTTAATGCTTTGCTTAATACGAATTTGGTTTGGGGCAGTGGGCCTTCGGCCGCATCAACCAGCAATACAACACCATCAACCATGGATAAAATACGTTCCACTTCGCCGCCAAAATCAGCGTGCCCCGGGGTGTCAACGATATTAATTTTGTAATCGTTCCATTTGATTGCTGTTGGCTTTGCGGAAATAGTTATGCCGCGTTCGCGTTCAATATCGCCGCTGTCCATTACACGATCGGCCACTTTTTCGTTTTCGCGAAATGTGCCAGATTGTTTTAACATGTTGTCGACCAGTGTTGTTTTTCCATGGTCAACGTGCGCAATAATCGCAATATTGCGAATCTTCATAGTCATTATTTATATATCCCTGTATATTTTTTTGCTAAATTTTTCGTAACCAATAGATTATACTATAATTTCAAATTTTCAACAAATATCTGTAAAAAAACTTGACATTTTTGTTTTTAGTGTTAAATATACATGGGTTAAAAACAAGGACATATTGTTATGAAAGAATTTAAAGAACAAGAAGTTTATAATGCTGTAAAGGCTGGTTTTATGGCCTATAAAGATTTGGCGCGTATAAGAATCGCACAAACTTGGGATAAAAAATCCCCGACTGAACGTGTGGCTGCGGCACGCGCGTTGGTGTATTTGGGGCGGGTTGCGCGTAATCCAGCAGAATATTTTTCGCGGATTGACACCGAAGAAGATTGGATGTGGCGCGCAAATGAATACGCCAAAGAAAAAGGAATGCGCGCAAGTTATGCGTTCTATATTGTGCCAAATCCAACGGTTATGGTATTAAATAATGTGACGCCTTTGTTTGAAGCAGGTACAAGCGCGGACTTTTTCTATTTTTGTTCATTGGTGCAAAAGTGGGAATATAATCGTACAGATAACAAAGCGGCATCTGATTTTATCGCTGCACAAAGTGCAAACAGAATTATGAGTTTGTCTGAACGTGTGCAGGGCCAGGCCAGAAAAATGGTGCAATTTAGCCAGGTAATGAAACCTGTGGCACAGGTAAAGCGCGGCATTATGGCGCTGGTGCGTGGTAATCGTCAGAAATAAAAAACCGGCATTTGCCGGTTTTTTTTATTAATGTTTTCCACCGATTTTTTTGCGGCCACCCATTAAAGGCTGCAATTTTTCTGGGATGTTTACACTGCCGTCTGCATTTTGGTGGTTTTCCAAAAATGGTACCAATGCGCGCGGAACGGCGATACCTGTGTTATTTAATGTGGCACAGAATTTAACCTCGTTCGTTTTGTTTTCACGATAACGTGTGTTTGTGCGACGCGCCTGGAATGTGCCGATGGACGAACAACTGCCAACTTCTTTGTACGAATTTTCAGATGGAACCCAGGCCTCGACATCGTTCATTTTTACTTTGTTAAATCCCATATCGCCTGTGGAGTTTGCAATTACGCGGTATGGTAATTCCAAATCTGCCATAACGTCGCACAGGTTGTTTAACAAATGTTCGTGCATTTCATCGCTTTGTTCAGGTGTGCAAAATACGTATTGTTCAACCTTGTTAAACTGATGAAAACGTGCCAATCCGCGTGTGTCGCGGCCGGCGGCGCCGGCCTCTTTGCGGAAACAGGGCGAAAATCCGGCGTATTTTATTGGCAAATCGTTTTCAGATAAAATTTCACCACTGTGCAACGAATTCAAAATGATTTCCGCAGTCCCAGCCAAACATCTGTCTGTGCCGGTTAACATAAATACGTCGTTATTCATAACGGATAAATCCGCGCCCATGAAGTGGCCTGCGTCAAAAATTGTTTGTGGTTTTGTAATAGATGGGCATTCAATAAATGTGAACCCGCGCGAAATTAGTTTTTGGATAACATATGTTTCAATTGCCAATTGTAATTCGGCGGCTTCGCCAATCAGGCAGTATGTGCGTGTGCCACAAATTTTTGCAATTTTTTCAGGCGCCCACCAACCGTTCAAGTCCAATAAATCCCATTGGGCACGTGGCGTAAAATCAAATTTTGGTGGCGTGCCAACGCGGCGAATCTCGACGTTATACGAATCGTCTGGACCAATCGGGGCCGATGCGTCGGGAATTTGCGGAACACGATGCAGTAAATCTGTTAACTCGGCTTCTTTTTCGGCCAGTTCCGCCAAATCAGCCGCGATTTCATCGCCGATTTGTTTGGATTTTGCAATTAAGGGCGCTTTGTCCGTGGCGGTTGGAATTTCGCGCGTGATTTTGTTTTTTTCAGCCGTCATGTTTTGTGTGACTGTTTTTAATTCGCGCACGCGCGCGTCTAATTCCAAAATTTTATCAACGTTGTCATCGAAACCCTTGACCCGACAGGCGTTTTTTACTGCGTCTGGGTTTTCGCGAATAAATCTGATATCTAGCATAACTTTGTCCTGTGTTTTATATGATTGTATATTATATATGTATATGTGTATTAAACGAAAAATAAATTAAAACTGCACCCCAAAAGGGGATGATTGCATATACAAAGATAAAAACACTGTTTTCATAACACGACTATTTTATTGCTTATACGGCTAAAAATCAACATTTTTATACGTATGTTAATTTATTTGCGCGGCAGTGGCAATTATGTTATGCTTTGCCCAGAAATTAATAATTTGCAGGAGTTTTAATATGAATGATGTTGTTATGCATGATGTAATAATTTTAGGCTCTGGGCCGGCTGGGCTTACGGCGGCATTGTATTGCGCGCGCGGCGGCAAAGATACGCTTGTGTTGGGGGGCGACACACTGGGGGGCCAGACGGCTGGGATTGCTGTGTTGGAAAATTATCCAGGATGGGCCGGAAGTGGTTTGGAATTGTCTGAATTTATGAAAAAGCAGGCCGAATCGTTTGGTGCGAAAATCAAATTTATTTCTGCTCAAAATATTGCAGGTGATGCGGAAACTGGATTTAATATTCTTTGTGATGATGGCAACAGATATATTGCCAAGGCCGTTATTATTGCAACTGGTGCATCGCCACGCAAATTACAAATCGAAGGTGCGCGCGAATTGTTCGGCAAAGGTGTATCATATTGTGCAACGTGTGACGGATTTTTCTATTCTGAAAAAGACGTTGTTGTGATGGGTGGGGGCAATTCTGCATTGAACGATGCGCTGTATTTGGCTGATATCGCGCGTAGTGTGAAAATTGTTTACCGCAAAGGTGCATTCACCCGGGCCGAGGCTGTATTGCGCAATCGTGTGTCGGAACGCGAAAATATTGAATGCTTGTTTAACACAGATTTGAAAAAAATTATTAAACGCGACGATGAAAAACTTGTTATAACAACCACCGACGATAACGAAATTATTTGTGATGGATTGTTTGTTGCGATTGGGCACGAGGCTAATACCGATTATCTTTCCGAAGATGTTGCCCGCGATAACATGGGGCGGCTTGCCCCGTCTGCCTTGCCGCGTGGCATGTTTGTTGCCGGTGATGTCGAATCGGATATAAAAATGCAAATTGCGACGGCTGTTGGAACAGGGTGTAGTGCGGCCATGGACGCCATCGCCTACCTAAATCAATTATAATTGTACATCTGCGCGTGATTTGACTTCGGTCGTGTAGCGGTTTGTACACTCCCTGCGTCAAATCGCGCGTATCTGCACAATTCTAATTGATTTATAATTTGGCTGTACGTTCCCGACG
>JADINE010000019.1 GCA_017694175.1 Candidatus Enterousia excrementavium
GTACTGGATTGTTGGTTGGATTTATCTTGTTGTTCTCGGTTGGGGCTGTGTTGCAATTCCTGTTGTCGTCGACGGGTATGAATGCGATTGGTTGTGTACCTGAGTTAACGACGGGTTGGAATTCATAATAAAAAAGCGGCCGTTTGGCCGCTTTTTATTTTTATCTTAATCGAGAGTACGCAAATTTTTGGACAAAGTTGCGTTCCAGGTTTTTAAGTTCTGTTTTAATTTGGCTTATGGATTGTTTTGATATGTCTTGTTCAGGGGCGCGGCTGGTTTGCTGAATCATGGCCACGCGTTGATTAATTAATTCGTTGTATAAAATATCCACAAATTTTCCAAATGGCATGTTTTTTGTAGTATCCCATTTTCTGATTGCTGTGTGCAAAGCACGTTTGCGGGCAGATAATGACAGTAATCCCATGTGGTCCAGAATGTTTCCATGCAGATCATATGCTTCCATAATAGAATTTGGATCCGAGGTATAGAAAAACGCCCTGTGAAGTGATGCGTTGAAATCGCGCATGTTGGCGTTATTTCTGTGGGCTATGCCGTTAATTATTTTGTTGTATTCGGTTAATTCATCGCGGTGGTATATGCGTGAAAATTTGTAAGATGCGTTATAAATTGTGGAAAATCTGGCATCCGGCATCAAAAAATACAATTGTGCAAATAAAGTATGTGTCCAGGGATGCAGAAATTTCCAACATGCATAGCGTGTAAGTTTTGCGTCCGGTGCGTTACGTTTTGTAATTGTGCCGATCGGTGTGTTTAATGTGTAATTGTTATAAAATGTTGCAACGTGATTGTTGTAAAACGTGTGAAAATCTGGCGCGCGTTTTTCGCCATCTGGATTGACGGGGCGCAGTTTATCAAAGTCTGAAAATTTAACTGTGAATAAAAATGTGTCTGTGATTTGATTGGGGGCGCCCATGTGTGTTTCGCCAAACAGATTATATAAATCAGAAAACAACCAATATTCTGTGTTGTTTAATTCGGCTTCTGTCGGGAACAGGGTGGGGGCGATGTTTTCGTTCACGCGATGTTTTGTGGACTGTAATGTGTTAAAAGTGTCTTCGTGAAGTTTTGTTGCCATTTTGTTACCCCAATGTTGGTTGTTGCGGTGATTGTGTGTCTGCGCTGACCAAAGAATACAGCACAGACGAAATTAATAATTGATATGGCACATGTTGTTGTTCAGCCAATTTTTTTATGCGTTCCAATATCGGATGTGGAATTCGCATGTTTATGACGCTGTCGGATTTGTTGAATGCACGATATGCTGCGTATTCTTTCAGCAGTGCTTCGATGTTCATAATGAATAATTGTTGCATTACGTTTGGCATACACAAACTCCTATACCCGCGACAATACTGCCGTACTTACAAGTGACTATATCATCGTATTGACAATTGTCAATACATTTGTAATTGCGGCCGTCAACACGGTTGTAATTACGGTTGTGGGGACGGTTGTAGTGGCATGTGTGTTTGATACAAAAATATGTTTTTGTGTGTAAAAATATAGGCGGATTTAGGGCTGGTTTTCTTGCTTTTTGAAAAAGATGCATATAAAATTCATGTATTGATGGAAAGGAATTATGAATATGATTAAACGTTTTTTTGCATTTGTTGTGCTTTGTGCACTGGTGGTGTTGCCGGCCCATGCCGAGTTAAAAGTTGATATTGTTGCCGGTGCTGTCGAGCCAATTTCGATTGCTGTACAGAAATTTGAAACGGTTGGTAATGTTTCTGCCAAAGATGCCGAAATGATACGCGATGTTGTTGATGCCGATTTAAAATCAACAGGCCTGTTTCGCATAGTTTCGCGCGATGCGTTGCCTGAATTTGTGGAAATGGGTAAGATGCCTGATTTTAAGTTATGGGATGCTGTGCGGGCTCAGGTGTTGGTTCAGGCTAAATTATCGGCTGAAACGGGTGGACGGTATAACTTGGAATTTTGGGTGTGGGATGTTAATGGGCGTGAACAAATCGAAGCACAAAGTTTAGTGGCGTCAAAAAAATCTGTGCGGCGGTTGGCACATATTATGGCGGATGCAATTTATGAACGTTTAACCGGCGAAGTCGGATATTTTGATACCCAGATTGTGTTTATTGCTGAAAGTGGACCCGTGCAGGAACGTGTGAAACGTATGGCTATTATGGATCAGGACGGATATGGTTTTCGTTATTTGTCTGATGCAGATACTTTTGTTATGTCGCCGCATTTTTCACCAAATATGCAAACAATTGTGTTTTTATCATTCCGCGATGATGATCCTATGGTTTGGACACTGGATCTGGATACCGGCGAGCAGCGACGTTTGGGACAATTTGGAGGCATGAATTTTGCACCACGGTTTTCACCAGATGGAACAAAAATT
Source organism: Candidatus Enterousia excrementavium (assembly GCA_017694175.1). Classification (GTDB taxonomy): domain Bacteria; phylum Pseudomonadota; class Alphaproteobacteria; order Rs-D84; family Rs-D84; genus Enterousia; species Enterousia excrementavium. Next base: position 2,384 of record JADINE010000019.1, read on the forward strand.
GCATTGTCTTTGGTGAAAAACGGAATTACGCATATATATGAATACGATATTGAATCAAAGCAATTGCGTCAATTAACGTTCGGGCATTCGCTGAATACAAGTCCGTCTTATTCGCCTGATGGTAAAAAAATGGCATTTAATTCTGATCGCAGTGGGAATCAGCAAATCTATGTTTTGGATTTGGAAACCGGCGATGTTGAACGTATTACATATGGGGCGGGGCGGTACGCGACGCCCGCGTGGTCGCCTGATGGTAATTTTATTGCGTTTACAAAAATTGCTGATGATACTTTTTATATAGGCATTATGAATCCGCAGGGGCGCAATGAAAAAATTTTAGCGGGTGGGTGGTATATGGAAGCCCCATCCTGGGCGCCTGGTTCACGCAGATTGGTGTATTATGAAACTGAAAAATCGTTGGATGGTATGGACAGAATGAGCCATATTCGCAGCGTGGATATTACTGGGCAAAATGTTTATGATATTGAACTGCCTGATGGGGTGTATGGGGTTGAACCGACTTGGTCGCCAAGATTGCCGTAAAATGCGCTGGGTTATTGCGTTGTGTTCGATATTGTTTGTAAATTCGGCCTTTGCGGTGCCGGCGGTGGTGGACTATATTTTTGATGGCGATACTTTCGCAGGACGGGTGATGTTGGATGACGATATAGAAATTACTGTGCGGGTACGATTGATTGATGTTGATACGCCGGAAATTCATGGGCGTTGTGAAAGTGAAATCGAAATGGCCGGGCGGGCGCGTGACAGATTGACTGAGTTGTTGCCTGTGGGCAGTGTGGTGGAACTGCGTGATGTTCAGGATGATAAATATCTGGGGCGAATTGATGCGCGGGTTATTACAAAAGATGGGGTTGATGTATCTGGGGTGTTAATCAAAGAAAAACTGGGGCGGCCGTATGATGGTGGACGGCGGGCGTCGTGGTGTGAATAATATTAAAGATTATATAAACGCGCGCAATGTTGACAAAGCGCGCGTTGTACGTGAACGATAAAATATACTGAATACAGAGTTATTCTTTGTAATAACAATTACCTGTTAAAACATAGGTGCCATCTATGTCGTAAAAGGTGCCCAATGACGCTGGGGTAAGATAGCAGGATGTTATCGGATCCAGGTTGCCTTCGGTTGAGGTGCCAATAGCCTCTGATCCATATTCGTCCATTATAGATGGGCATCGCGCGCAACCAATACTAGTACCGCCGCTGGAGTCGAAATCATAATAGGTCATATAAAAACCACGGGCGCAGGCAAAATCGTAGGAATAGTGAATGACAGTGCAAGATTTTTCCAGATAACCGCCAATAAAATCATAGTGCGGTTTTCTGACAACGCCTGTTCTGTTCGGGTCGCTTTCCCATTCCAAGGCATTAAAAGGGTAGTAAGATTCGTTACAACCGCATACGGAGCAACCGGTTTCGTCGATTTCGTAACTGGAACGATATACAAAGCTGTCGGTTGTTTCGGATGCAATGCATGCGGTGTCGCTGGAATTTATGCATTTTCGTGAGCCGTTGTATACAATGTTCCAATCTTTATAATCTTCGCCACAGTTGCAAGTATATTCGAATGCGGCGCCGTATGCCGATGTGCCCAATATAACCCACAGTGCCGATGTGGATATTAATCGACCGATTTTTTTTCGGCAAAACATAGGGGAACAAAATATGCGGATTTCTGGGATTTTTTTAAAAACAAAAACCACCAATTTAATCGGTGGTTTTTATTCGGCATTTATTTATGTTTATTTTATTCGAAATATTGAACCTGTGTCAACAGTATTTTATGCGCTGTGGCGATTGATGGATTCGGCTATTTCATCCAACGATGCGTTACATGGCAGCAGTGGTTCAAACCATACGTTCGCTGTGCCACTGTGCATGCGGCCGTGTTTAGGCCAGAATTTGCCTGAATCTGTGCCAACTGGCAAAATTGGTAATTTTAATTCGTGGGCTAAAAACAGTAACCCGCGTTTTAATTTTACTTTTTGACCCGGTTTTGCACGTGTGCCTTCGGGAAAAATTATCAATACTTTGCCGTCCATAATTTTTTTCGCGACCGCGTGAGTTAATTTTTGCATGTTTGTTGCGCCACGTGCACGATTAACAGGCTGTAACCCCATGCGCCAAAATGCCCATCCGTAAATCGGAATCCATAACAGTTCACGTTTGATGATGAAAAACGAATTCCGTACATGGGTGGAAAGTATTGCTACTTCCAAAATAGACATGTGTTTTGCCGCAATAATTGATTTGCCATCCAGGCGGATGTTGCCATTTGGGGCAACTGGAACCCCGTTTTCTTCGTGTGGCGGATAATGAATTTGGTATTTTATCCCGGCCACAATGCGTGCCCAAAACAAAACCCCAGATGCACATGAAAGTACAAAAAATCTGTTCAGGCGATTTGATATCAGACCAATTAATAACAACGGCGACCATAAAATAAAGTGCAATGCTAAAATAATTTTAAAAGCAATCGTTCGTAACATTTTGTTGTTTTCCTTTTTTAACCTTCTTTGATTCCGAATAAAGTCACAATGTATTTTACATATTCCAGTGTCCATCTTTCAAGTCGTTTCATAACCGGCATATCAGATAATGGTACTGGACATGCAACGATTTCGGAATATGGTAATTCTTGTTCTATTAAATATTTGGCGCGATTCATGTGATCTTCGGTTGTGATAATAACCAATCTGTCCAATCCGCTGCGTTGGGCAATATCTTTGATTGCAAGTGCGTTTTGATATGTGGATTTCGAATCGGATTCAATGGTAACACGACGCGCCATTTCAAATGAAGCGTTGGCACCTGCGCCGATTATGTATAAATCTGTATCTGGGTATTTGCGTAATTGGCGCATTGCAAATGGAATGCGGCGCGCATCGCCAGTTAAAACAAATATTGTATCGTCTGGCAAAATTGTTGCACATCTGCGTGGGGCCATGGATTTGAAAATCACACCGCCCAGAATAAAACATGTTAGTATCAATAAAGAAGGGGTTAATAATTTCATTAATTATTCTTTAAAATATTTATTGTTGTGCGTTTGGTTACCCATATCGCAAAAATTATTATCGCAATTGGCAGTAATGCCAATGCAAGCCACCCCCAACCATAAATTCCCAACATTGCCATCAAGCCCACACGAGCACTGTGCGCCGCGCCGATTATAAGCAGCAATACTGGGGCCGCCACGGCAAAGCCAGCTGCGCCAGCCAGTATGCAAATTTTTGCAATGATGATTTGCATTTGGCGTGCAACATATGAATCTGTGGCACCGATTTGATTCAATATTTCCAATTCACGTTTGTGTAAAAGCGCTGTGTTGCGCGCTATGTATGAAATGCAAAGTCCAATCGCGCCCAATGTTAATAATAAAACAAAGGATGATATTAAAATCATTTTCCAACCAGCGGCTGTGGAACTGTGTAAAGCCTGGGCATGGGTAAGGAAGCGCGCGTTCGTACCGATTTGTTGTTTTACTGCATCCAAATCATCAGATGAATTGAACTGTAATTCGTACATCTTGGGTAAATAATTTTCCAATGCATCGCCGCCCCCAGACATCCACGGACGCAATAAATCATGCATTTCAGTTGTTGTGATTTCTGTGGCAGATTTTATTTTATCGCCATTATCATCCAAAATTTTTTTTACAGAATCTGTGTTTGCTGGGTTTGTAATTTGAACTGTGGCACTTAAATCCCATTGCGAATTCCAACGTACAACGCCCGTACCAATTGCCAGGGCAATTCCAAATGCCACAACCGCCAAAAAAGTTAACAGCCCCATGATTGCAGTCATGAATATTGATTGTTCGTGTACCAGTGAAAATACTATTGGTTTTTTAGTCATTTATGCGTTTCCAATATCGTCAAATTGCTTTGATAATTCTGCAAAATAATTTTGTGGTTTGGGGCCACGCCATACCTTTTGTTGTGGGGCGTGGGGTTGTGTGTGTGTTGCCGGTGTGCGGGATTCAGAAAAACTTACGCGATGATTTTCAACATGAATTATTGGGAATTTATATGTTTCCATTAATTTTGTGCTGTGCGTTGCCAAAATAATTGTTGTGCCAAATGTTTTGTTCATTTGAACAAACAGTTCCATCAGTCGCGATGCATTTTCATCGTCCAGGTTTCCGGTTGGTTCGTCGGCCAGTAAAATTGCAGGCTGGATAATAATCGCGCGCGCAACCGACACACGTTGCTGTTGACCACCCGAAAGCGTTTTAGGATTTGCGTCGGCGTATTTGGCCAGACCGACCCATTCCAAAACCTTGATAACCAGTTTTTTTATTTTTGATTCAGGTAATCCGCGTACGCGCAGTGGCAAAGCCACGTTATCAAACACAGACATATGTGACAACAGGGAATATTCCTGGAATACGATTGCCATTTTATGGCGCAGATTTGCAATTTCATCACGCGTCATATCGTTCGTTATGTGGCCAAACAGTTTTATCTGTCCGCGGCATGGTTTGTGCAACTGATAAATTAATCGCAGCAAAGTTGTTTTCCCGGCACCAGATGCGCCAGACAGAAAATAAAAACCGCCCGCACTTATGTTAAATGATACATCGGATAAAACCTCGCGCGCGTTATCATCGTATCGTGCGCCCACATTTGCAAAAGATATTGCTGTGTTATCTGTCATAGTAAAAATAATATTAAAAAAAGGGTGAATGGTCAAGTATGCGTGAAAATAAAAAATGCGCCAGATGGCGCATTTTTTTATTCTGCTTCAACAACTTTTGTTGTGGAATTGCGGTTCAAAGCCCAAACTTCTTCGCCTGTGCCAGGGTATTGTGGGCGTTCTTTGCCATATGAAATGGTTTTAATGCGTTCCGGTTCAATGCCTTCGGCAATTAAAACGTGAGCCGCGTTGCCTGCACGTAATGCGCCCAGTGCCAAGTTGTATTCGGTTGAACCGCGTTCGTCGCAATGGCCTTCGAGTACAACGTTAATATCTGGATTGCGTTTCATGTACACGGATTGACGTTCCAATTCCGCGCGGGAATCATCAGATATTGCCGCAGAATCAAATGCAAAAAATACTTTTTCGTCATTGATGTTGCCAACACCGCTGCACGCAGTCAGCCCAAGAACAGCGCAACACAATAAAATCTTTTTCATAAGTTTTCCTTTCGTTTCATTATTACATAATGGAATTTAGCAGATTTTATAAAAAATTGTCAATATGTGATTTTCTGCTTTTTTTGAATGTGGGTTTTGTGATATAGTTATGTGGAAATAATAAAAGGAAGGAAAACATGAAAAAAATAGTTTCTTTGGCCGTTTTATTGGCCTTTGCGACGCCCGCTTTGGCCGCGCCAAGTTATCTTACACGCGACAATGATGGTGGGTATCGCGTTACATATGATTACACGGACAAAGCCAAAACTGGTTGGTATGTCGGTGCACGTGCAGATTTGAATTTCTGGAATTGGAAAAATAATTACAGCAGCGGTTCAAATTTCTTGGGCGCACAGGAAGAATACAGTCGTGACGAATTTTCGTTCGAGCCTGTCTTTGGCGGAAGTGCGTTTGCGGGCTATCGTTTCGCGTATTTTTGGCGTGCTGAGTTAGAGGCCGGTTATTTGGGTTATTTTGACGACGCAGATCATATGGCCGAATATAATTTGCAAATCCCGTATGCTATGGCGAATTTGTACTATGATTTTACAAATGGCTTGTATTTGGGTATTGGTGCCGGTATGGCGATGCCGATTGAAACAATCGATATGATTGGTTATGTCGATGGTTCTGATCGTACGCATTATGGATTTGCACCGATGGCGGGCGTAATGCTGGGGTATTCATATGAATTGGATTATAACCTGGTGTTGGATATTCGGTACCGTTTGTCTGGCATGACAGGCTGGCATCACCGCATAGATGGTTTGATTGACACTGATGACAATATCTTCTGGTTCGAGAACGAAGTTGATTTCTTGCTGGATAATTCGATATCAATCGGAATCAGATATGAATTTTAACGTATTTTAGTGTTGACCCGATTCGCAAAAATGTGTTATTATTGTGTAAGCAGAGAGAATTCATGAAACACGATTTGAAAATTTCAAGGTTGGCAATCATTTGCGTGTTGTGCACAGCAGTTTCCGGCGCGTACGGCGCTTCGTCTGTGCGTTCGTTGGGCGGGGCTGGAACATACAGCAGTGCGTCTGATGCGGCTGCGGCGGCAGAAAGTACTTCTGGTGGTTCTGTTGCGTCTGTTCGTGGTGGATCGGTGCGTGTTAATCCGTCTTCTACGGTTTCGGGAACAAGTACAACCATAAACGCTGGGACAACAACAAGTGGGCGTGTTGCAACAACGCCTCGCTTGTCTATTGGACATTATTTAGGCGGTGGTACATCTGTCAGTGGGGGCAGTTCTGTACGTCCGATTACGCCGGGTGGGTCAACATCTGGTGGTGGATCAACTGGTGGTGGGTCAACTGGTGGTGGCGATGTAAGCGCGGGTGATTTGGATGCGTTGCGTGGCCAGGTTGATCAGTTGGAACGCGATATCGAAGATTTGCGTACCGCTGATGATACTGTGAATGACACTATTTCCGATTTGGAACAAAACAAGCAAGATACGTTAATCCCAACGGCTGATGGTTATATCATCATAGATGAAAGTACGAATGAAATCTTTGTTGATGTTGATGCGTTGCAGGGTGCGTTGGAAACCGTTGCGGGCAAAGATGGGCGTGAAGTTGAATTGGGTTCTAATGATACACATTTGTTGTGGCGCTATGTTGGTGAAGGAAATGGTGAATGGCGTGAACTGATTGCCAAGGCGGATATTACCGGTCCCCAGGGTGAAAAAGGTGAAAAGGGTGATCCGGGCGAAGCGGCCAATCTGGATGCGTATTCAACAACTGAACAAATGAATGCTGCGATTAGTGCGGCCATTGATGGTTTGGCAACAACATATGCGACCAAGGCTGAATTGGCCGAGTATGCCAAGACTGATGCATTGGAACGTGGTTTGGCGGCCAAGGCAAATGCAGCAGATGTTTACACCAAGGCAGAGGTTTATAATAAAACCGAAGTTGATGACAAGGTTGCTGATATTGTTGCCGGTGATATGGACGAGGCGTTGGCCAATAAAGCCGATAAAACGTATGTAGATACACAACTGGCGACCAAGGCCGATAAAGCAGAATTGGCAAATTATGCCACCACGGAATCTGTTACTGCGCTGGATTCCGAAATGGACGAAGTGAACGCCACTGCGACCGAGGCGGCATTAGGTGCCGCACAGGCGTTGAGTGGCCTGACCGGCAAGGAAGATACATCAAATAAGACACAAACGCTGACAGACAGTGCAACGCAGTATCCGTCTGGTGCGGCGGTTACATCTGCATTGGCGGGCAAGGCGAACGTTGATGACGTTCCTACAACTGTTGCTGAATTGACCGATGCGTCGAATTATGTAACGACAGACGGTTTGAGTGGTGCGATTTCGACCGCCACGGAAAATATGGTGACGGATACGGAACTGACGGAAGCTTTGGATAAAAAGGCTGATAAAGCCACAACGTTGGCCGGATACGGCATTACCGATGCGTATACCACAGCGCAGATTGACGAAAAGTTAGAGGACGTTGCCGTTGGCGGTATGGAGGGCATGGAACAAGTCCTGGCCGGCAAGCAAGATGTTGCGAACTTGGTTCAGGTTGTGTCCGAGGCTGATACAACAAAATACCCATCTGGTGCGGCCGTGTATAAAGAATTGGAAACCAAGGCCAATGCGTCTGAACTGGATACACTGGAACAAACGGTTGGGCAATTGGATTCGACCATTAATGCCGAGGGTACAGGTTTGGCCGACCAGATAGAGGCGGCGAATACCGCGGCATCAGCGGCACAAACCGCGGCCGAGGAAGCGGCGCAAACCGCGGAAAGCGTGCAAGCCAGTCTGGCATTAAAGCAAGATGTTTCCGCACGCGAGGCGACAACAATTACCAATGATGAAACAAAATATCCATCGTCTGCGGCGGTGACTGCGGCATTGGCGGGCAAGGCTGATACATCTGCGTTGGCGGATTACGTGAAAACGGATGCTTTGCCGGATGCGATTGGCAGTGCATTGGAAACTGCTGGTGCGGTGACGGATGAAAATTTGGCTGAAAAATTGGATGGCTATGCCACTGATGAAGAATTAGCGACCAAAGCCGATGCATCTGATGTTACAGAATTGGAAACGGCTGTCGGTGCGTTGGAAACAACGGTTGGTGACGCCGAATCCGGTTTGGTAAAAGATGTTGCCGATGCAAAGGCGGCGGCAGATAAGGCAAGTCAAGATGTGGCCGGTAAACAAGATGCGTTGACCGCTGAACAATTGAACGCCGTGAATTCGGGCATTACCGCGGAAAAGGTTTCTGTATACGACGGCTATGCCGATGATATCGCGGGCAAGCAAGATGCGTTGGGATACACCGCCGAAAATGCCGCGAACAAGACCGACGATATGACGGCGGATGCCGGGTCTACGACCAAATATCCGACGGTTCATGCAGTCGAGGCATATGTCACCAATACTGTGGCCGAAGGGGTTGAAATTAATACAGATCAAATTGCGGCCGGTGCGGTTAAAACGGATCAGATTGGTGATGGTGCTGTGACAGAAGAAAAATTGTCTGATGAATTAAATGCCGAAATTGATGGTAAAGAAGACAAGGCGAATCTGAAAGCGTTGGCGTACAAGGATCAGATTCGTGACGCCGATGTTGCGGACGATGCGGCAATTTCGAAATCTAAATTGGCGACTGATGTGCAAAGCGCGTTGGATAACGCGGCGAACGCAGTGGCCGCGCCGGCGGGCGAAAAACCAGCGAACAGCGTACTGGGCACGGATGGCGATGGCAATCCAGTGTGGTATGAAGTCGCAATGTAAAGGAAAGAAAGAATGAAAAAATCAAATATCGCATTTTCTGGATTTATGGCGGCAATTTTGTTCAGTGCCGGTGCGGCCAACGCTGCAACCCAAATTGCCAGCAAGCAGTACGTTGATAATCGTGAAACGTCAATCTTGCAAACGGTCAGCAATACATATGAAACCAAGGAAAATGTTACAAACCTGACTGAACAGGTTACCCAGTTGGGTGAGACAATCAATAACGAAGATACTGGTCTGGCGGCCAAGGTTGACGATGCTGCTGCCGCTGCGGCCGAAGCGAAACAAACCGCTGATACCGCCCAATCAACTGCAACCGGTGCACAAAGCGCGGTAGAGGCATTGGGCGCGACCGTTGGTAATGCGGAATCTGGCCTGGTCAAAGATGTGACGGATTTAAAGGGTCAGGTTGGCACGCTGGATTCAGAAATGGATTCCAAGTTGGACAGCGCGACCGCCAAGACAACGTACGAGGTTTTAACAAACAAGGCGGCTGCAATCAACGAAGGTAATCAAACATCGCCAACAGCATATCCGTCAGTGGGCGCAATCGTTCAATGGACTAATAAAAAGATTGCGGATTTGTCTGATACTGGATTGCCAGTTAACCCCGGTAATATCAATGACGGAACTATTGCTGGCAGTAAATTGGAAAATGGCGCAGTGTCCACCGATAAAATCGCCGATGATGCGGTGACATCTGACAAAATTGCCGATGGTGCCGTGACGGGTGATAAAATCGGGGCGGACGCTGTTAATGGCGACAAAATTGCCGATGATTCCATTGGTGCCGAGCATATCAAAGATGGCGCGGTTAATTCCGATGCCATTGCCGATGGCAGTGTG
>JADINE010000020.1 GCA_017694175.1 Candidatus Enterousia excrementavium
TTATGGACGGTGCGTTTGCTGCGGCTGCCCGCAATCCCCGTGGAAGTGCGACAACAGCATCTGGCGAGAATCAAACCACAGCAACGCGTTCAACCACTGCGCGCAGTGCGACCACGGCACGCAGTGCGGCGCCAACACGTAATGCTGCTGCCACTACTGCGCGTGCTGCAACGACTGGGCGCACAACAGTAAGTCGTACACCTGCGGCGACGACAAGTACGGCTGCATCCACTGTAACCCGAAGCGCGGTTGCTGCGCGTGCGGGTACCACCCAGAAAGTTATTAATACTGGTACAAGTGTTGCGGGTGCAAACGAAAATACTGCTGTTGATTCATCGTGCCAGCAAAAATATTTTGGTTGTATGGATTCTTTCTGTATGTTGGATAACACCAATGGTGGGCGTTGTATTTGCAGTGATAAAAATGCTGAATTTGATGAAATGTTGGCCGAGATAGAAGAATTGGACCGTCAAAGTTACGAAATGGCCACGGTGGGTGTTGATAGTATTGAAAATAATTATGATGTTACAGCTGTATACGAAACTGTGGATGATGCAAAATCCAGTATTGATTTGGGATTGTGGAATTCTGTGCAGATTGATGAAGATGATACGGATGTGTTTTCGTTGTCGTCTGTGTCGTTTGTGGATAAACAAGGTGACGAGTTATTTGCTGCGTCGGATGAAATTTGTGTTGCAGCGATTCCAGAGTGTGCCGATCAGGTGGATTTTTTGCGGTTGATGTATACTCAAAGAATTAATAATGATTGCAGTGCTTATGAAAACAGTTTGAAACAACAGCGCAATGCAAGTTTTCAGAAATTGGAAACTGCAAAATCTGCGTTGCGCCAGGCGGCTTATACCCAGGTGACGAATGCCAATAAATATGATTTGGGTCAATGTGTGGTTGAATTCAAAAATTGCATGATTGATACCGGTGGATGTGGCGAGGACTTTTCTGGCTGTGCATCGGTGGCCGCGTTTGATTCCACAAATACCCGCGGGCGGGGCATAGGGGTGCGGCCGTATGTTATTCATGGAACTGCGACGGATATAGAAATTCAAAATTCTACTTATGATATTTTAATGTCGAAAAAGCCGCTGTGTGACAATGTTACTAAGCAATGTCAAAATGTGGCGGATCAGGTTTGGGATACTTTCCTGCGCGAAGCCGCCCCGGAAATTAAAAACGCTGAATTGATTGCAGAAGATAATGCCCGCCAGGATTGTATCGGAAATATTTCTTCGTGTTTTCAACAGGCATGTCGCGATACCATGGATCCAAATGACCCGGATGGATCGTATGATATGTGTTTGACGCGGCCTGAAACCATGTTGAATTTGTGCCAGGTTCCGTTGAATGCGTGCGGAATCAGTACTGCATCGGCCAGTGATGCTGAAAAGTCGCCTGTTTGGGATTTTGTGGTTGCGCGTTTGGCGTCTATGCGGGTGAATTCGTGTACGACTGAATTTAAAGAATGTTTGCAATCCGAAGACAGGTGTGGCGAAGATTATACACAGTGTATCGGGTTGGATACTGATACCATTATGCGTATGTGTCCATATGACAGTTTGGTTGGATGTCAGCAGGTGTATGATGAAAACGAAATTCGTGGCAATGCTGTGTATGAAGAATTGTACGAAGTTGCACAGGGAATTTTCCTGAATATTGATAATGAAATGCTGGATTATTGCCAGGCTGCGTTGGATGAAGCCGTTATTTCCGCGTGTGGTGATACTGAAACTTGTAATAAATTTATTAATGACAGCCAGGTGGGATCCCGTTCATTGGAATATAAATTATGCGAATATAAATTAAACGCAGATGGAACCGCGGTTGAATATGGAGATTGTCGAACAAATGTGTCACAGGTGACAGACAGTGAATTGGGGCGTGTGGTTGGGGCAACAACTGATGCGTTGGGGCCGGTTACACCATTCGCTGGGGTTATTAATGGAGTAATCTGGTGGGACGGGGTTACCATTAATGACGATGGAAATATATGCAGTGTGGATCAATATTTTAAAAATAACGATTTGGCAAGTGTGGTCAGCGATGCTGAAAAACAGGCCGTTGCCCGTGAACTGGAAACTTTGCACAGAAATATTGATTCTGTGATCGGGATTATTGAATCTGATCCAACCGTAAAATTTTGCATGACTGGGCGACAGGTTGATGGAATTAAACCATATTCTGGGACTGTGCAACCGCGTTTTCCGGAACTTACCAAACAAATAAGAACACAAATCACAACCCAGGCATTGAATAAGGCACGTGAAAATTATCAGGCCAAATATGACGAGTTGTTGGAACAACAAACCCAAGATTATATTGAGATTACCGAACGTATGGCGGAAATTCAGGGACAAAATGCCAAAGATGCCCGGCGCGAGGCCGCGCGTGATGCGTGCGTGAATTTGGCCGAGATGTCGGGTGTGGTGAAATCCAAAACACCCAAAGGGTTGGGCGGAATTATCACGGCGGCGGTGGTGTTGGTTGCCGCGGCGGTTGTTGTGACTGTGTTTACCGCGGGTGTCGGCACGGTTATTGCTGGTTCGGCGGTGGCGACAGTGGTTGCCGCACCGGCGGGTTTGGCGGGGACTATAACAGTTATGACGCCAACAATTACGGCGGCCGGGATTACCACGGCGTTGGCCGTTAGTGGGACGGTTGGATCTGCTGCGCTGGTTGGTGGTGTTGTGGGGGCGTCTGTTGCTGATTACGATACTGTTGCCGCGAACAAGATGGATGAATTGGTTCTGTCTGGGCATTTTGAAAATAATCAATGGAATTATCGTGAAACGATTGATACTAATTTTGATTATGAAAATCTGATTTGCCACAAATGTGTGAAGTCTCAAAATTGCAATAAAACAAAAAGCCCATTCTTTGGTGATATGTATTGTAAATCATGGGCGGATCCAGTTGAAACGTGCGAGGATATCCAGTTTTAGAAAACCGCCGAAAGGCGGTTTTATTTTAATTCATCCAAATTTGTTATTACTGTGATGCCGTCTGATTCCCATTTGGCGCGGCGTGCATCCAGATCCAATATGTTCGTTTGGGCCAGGTATAAAACTGGCCGCAGGCCATGCGCAGTTCCAACAGATAAAACTGTGTCGGCCGGGGACGGTTTTTGTTTGCCTGATGCAAACCATGTTTCATTGTCGGCTATCCAAAAATCAGGGTCGTTATGTGTGGCAATCGCATCCCGTGCAGTCAAGATAATTCCGTTTTCTGAGATGAATTCTGTTTGCTGGGCGAACAGATATTCTGCAACAGGAATATTTTCATCGGTTATAGTGTCAGATGGTGTTGGTTGTTGCGGTTCATCAAAATTTATATCTGAAAATACAGGGGTAAATGATGGAACTGTGTCGGTTGTCGGGGTGTCGAAGGTTGATGGCAACGGCAATTCTGGGGCAGATTCTAATTCTGGTGCAGCGACAGTTTGGGTTGGTGCGGGG
>JADINE010000021.1 GCA_017694175.1 Candidatus Enterousia excrementavium
TGGTGGGTGTTATTATTCTGGTGAATAAAAAATCCGGCATGGCCGGATTTTTTTATTTTGTGCGCTGCAATTTTGACAGCATGGCGGTGCGCTGGGTACGCTGGATTGCGTTAAATGCGTCAATTGGCACGCCATAACCTGACGAGTTGTGGTATACTTGTAACACTTCTGATGAAAACAGGCGATCTGGGGCAATAATGTTGCCGTTGCGGTCAACTATGTTTGCCAGCATGTCTGAATTCAACGCCCAGGCTAAATCCATAACAAGCCCTGGGTTAACGATGCCTGCATCCAATGGCGACGATGATGGATTATATGGTATGTTATAACGTTTATGAACATCAATATATCCGGGTAATTGTCTGAATGCATAACCTGTGCGGCGATCGTATTCATAAAATTTGCCTGAACGAACGTAGTCCTGGGCCGCCAAAGATGTGCGTTTAATTAAATCTGCGTTTCTTGCAAAAGATTGCGGACTGATGCGTTTAAGTAACATCGCACGCAGCGCGAATATAGGCATTAATTTTGTTTCCATATGTGTCACCCCCGGTGTTATAAATTTTTACCGCATATTTTTATAGCACCGTGGGGGCATATGTCAATGTTTTTTATCGCGCAACTTCGCCACGTAATTTTTCATGGCAAATGTAATCTTTTAACGTGAATCCGCCATTCGCAGACCAATTCAGCATACCATGCCAATTTTCATTCGGGATTTCAACCGTGGGCAACGGGTATGGCGTGCGTTTTAATTGTTCGCGTACCTGGGGGATATGGTTTTTATATATGTGTGCATCGTGCAATTCGCCCTTTAACGTGCCAGGTTTCAGCCCCGATTCTTTGGCGTACAATAGTAATAATAATGCATAACTGGCAATATTATACGGCACACCCAGGAACATATCGCATGAACGCTGGGTCCATATCAGCGACAGTTTTCCATCGCGTACAACCAACTGATGCATAACATGGCATGGCGGCAGCGCCATTTGCGGAATTGCAACAGGGTTCCATGCACTGACCAAAATTCTGCGGTCGTTCGGGTTATTTTTTAATTTGTCGATTGCGTTTTTAACCTGGTCTATGCCGGGGTTTTTCGGGTTGAAATTATCCATAGGATTCGCGTTTATACGATTTTGGTTCCATTGGTATTCGCCGCCAAAATGACGCCATTGGAAACCGTAAATTGGCCCTAAATCACGTTCCATATCCATAATAGAATTGCGCAATTGGGCGCGTTCGGCATCTGACAAGTTTGGATGATGGCCGGTTACAATGTTATATGTTTCTTCAACTTTTACTGGGTTTGCCCATTCGTCCCAGATGTGGCATTTTCTGTCTTGTAACCATTTTTTGTCGGTAATTCCGCGCAGGAAAAATTCCAATTCTGTCGCGATGTTTTTTAATCCCATCTTTTTTGTGGTAACCAATGGAAAGCCAGTTGACATATCGTGTTCAAATACTGCGCCCGCAGATAAACCGATATCAGGAATGCCTGTTCTGTTCATGCGCAAGTCGTGGCCGTTGGTCATAATGTTATCCAAAATATCCAGGTATGCTTTCATATTTTATTCCCTTGGGTAAAAAACACGCGCAAAAGCGCGCGTGTATATTGATTAATGAACATCTGCTTGTTTGAACAATTCTTCGGGCTTTACAACCTTTTCTTTTGTTTTAACATGCGTCAGCATGGCATCCAGAGCCTTGCGTTCGAAAATCATGCCCCGCAACATTGCCAAAGCATTTTGATTTTTGTTATAGAAATCAAATACTTGTTTGGGATCTGGATAACGCGAGGCTTCGGCCCAGACCGCTTGTTGCAGATCGTCACGGGTGACTTCTACTTTATTTTGCGTGCCCCATTCAGCCAAAATCAACCCCAATTTAACACGGCGTTCGGCATCGCGACGTTCCTGTTTTTCATCCCATTTTGCGTCACTGTTGGCTTTGCTGGTGCGGTCGTGTTCCTGTTTTGCCATGTTATATTCCTGGGCAACCAATGTTTCCGGTAAATCCAGTTTTACTTTGTCGGCCAATACGTCCAGCAATTCATTGCGCATTTCGCGTTGTGATGCTTCGTTATATTGCTCGGTCAAAATGTTTTGAATGTGTTCGCGCAATTTTTCAACAGATTCATGGCCAACAGATTTCGCCAATTCATCGTTTAATTCCGGCAATTGATGTTTGCGCACTTCGTGCACTTTTACCGCGAAACGTGCGTCTTTGCCGGCCAGGTTTTCCGCGTGGTAATCAGATGGGAATTTGACGTTTACATCAAATTCATCGCCAGATTTGTGGCCGACAACTTGATCTTCGAATCCCGGAATAAATGCGCCAGAGCCTAAAACAAGGTGGTGTTTTTCGGCTGCGCCGCCTTCGAATGCTTCATCACCGACAAAGCCTTTGAAATCAATAACGGCGGTGTCGCCATTTTGTGCGACGTAATCGTCGGGCTGTTTTTCTGCAATACTGCGTGATTTGCGGATGTTTTCCAGCGATTTTTCGACCTCGGATTTTTCGACCGTGGCTGTCTTTTTAGTTACTGTGATTTTTTCCAAATCAATTGCAGGCAATGTTGGTAAAATGTCGAATTCCATTGAATATTCAGCATCTTGCCCCATTTCCCATTTGGATAAATCTGCGCGTGGCGCCCCGGCCAAACGGATGTTTTTTTCCGCAACGTATTTATTTAAATCATTGTTCATCAATTTTTCAATCGCTTCGGACATGGCAGAAGCATTGTATTTTTGACGCAGAATAGATAATGGAATGTGACCTGGACGGAAACCCGGCATTTTCGCCTTTTTCCCGTATTCTGTTAAAATTTCATCGGCAGCGTTTTGCAGTTCATCTGCTGTGATAACACCGTTTACTGAATAGTGTAAATCTTTGATTTTTTCTTTCTTGAACATAGTATTTTCCCCATTAGATAATGAATTGCCGAATGATTATACACAGTTTTTTTATAAACGCAATAATAAGTTTGTGGGTTGTGATGTCTTTTTTATTTGCTTGAACTGGGTGTACAATATTGTCTGTCAATGGGTGTTCCATTGATGGGGTTACCCGATGTGCCAGTTGTACAACTTCTGGATGGACGTACAGTTATTATACATATGTTGATGGAAATGTGTGTGCGGATATACCGGTTACACAATGTTGTAAAATTCGTCCAGGTCCATCAACAGACCCGTGGACAGTAGTTACGCAAAATCGTGCGTACCAAGTTCAACAAACCAGAGATTACAAATGCGACGGGAAATACACCATAATAAATGAATACAGATGTGCAGTCGGATATTACGGTAATGCCGAGGGAACTTCGCCGTATAACTTGACGGGGTGCAGTCCATGTCCAATTGGTGGTACGTCAGAGGCCGGTGCAACCAGTATAACCGGCTGTTATATACCAGCTGGGACAACGGGTTCTGATTCCACTGGTGGTTATACTTATGCCGAGGATTGTTATTACAGTAATTAAAAAAATCCGCCAAATGGCGGATTTTTTTGTTTCGCAAACAGATTAACGTTTGCTGAACTGTGTGGAACGACGCGCTTTGTGACGGCCAAAGTGTTTACGTTCAACAACACGGCTGTCGCGAGTCAGGAATCCAGCAGATTTCAATGTTTTGCGTAAATCTGGTTCGATTTTTTCCAATGCTTTGGAAATGCCGTGCTTTACAGCGCCAGCCTGGCCAGATAAGCCGCCACCAATAACAATGGCGTGTACATCGTATGCCGTTTCGCGTTTTGTAATGCCAAACGGTTGGGCGATAATCATTTGCAGCACTGGACGACGGAAATATTCTGTCATAGGTTTGCCGTTAACGATGATTTGGCCCTTGCCCGGAATCATATACACGCGTGCCACAGAATCTTTACGTTTGCCGGTGGCATATGTTGCGTTTGTTAATTTAACGTTGGCCACGGCCGCTTTTTTTGCAGCGGATGTTGCTTTGGCCGGGGCGGCTTTCTTGGTTGTTTTTGCAGCTGCTTTTGTTGCAGTTTTTTTAGTTTCTGTCATTATTCGCCCCTTTTATTTTTACGATTCAGTTCGGCAAAATTGATAACAACTGGGTTTTGTGCCGCATGTTTGTGTTCGGCGCCTGCGTATACATGCAATTTGGTTAAACGTTTGTTTGCCAATGCAACAGCAGTGCGGCGCCCCATCATGCGTTTAACGGCATTGTAAACCAATTGTTCTGGTTTTTCTTTGCGCATTTGCCCCAGTGTGCGTTCTTTGGTGCTGCCCGTCCACAAGGAATGCCAAAAGAATTTTGTTTTATCAGCTTTTTTCCCAGACAAAGCAACTTTGTCCGCGTTAATTATAATGACGTGGTCACCACAGTCCATGTTTGGTGTCCAGGTCGGCTTGTTTTTTCCACGCAGGATGTTTGCAGTGTATGCCGCCAAACGCCCCAGCGTGCAATCGGTTGCGTCAATCAGATACCATTTTGCATCCAATTCGCTTTTCTTTAACGATTTTGTCGCTGCCATAGTTTTTACCTTTTTATTAAATTTAGCGGGGCTATTATGCCCCGTTAACGCAGAAAAGTCAAGAAAATTTGTT
>JADINE010000022.1 GCA_017694175.1 Candidatus Enterousia excrementavium
TTCGCCCGCAGTGCTTTTTTATTTACTGGATCGCCACGCTTTGCTCGCGATGAATCCGAGTATATGAGGTCAAACGAAGTGCAGACCGAATAAATACGAGGATACGCACAGGGCGCAACGCGCCCGAGCGACACACTCACGAGTCACGAGTAAACCACCCCGGGCTGCGCCCACCCCTCCAATGGAGGGGAACTGGCTACGTACCGTTGCGGGATAAAGTTCCCCTCTGCGGAGGGGTGGCGCGCTTTGCGCGACGGGGTGGTTATTGTGCCGGAGGTGGGCGTTCGGATGTGGAGGCATCTGAACCCTTGCTTTCAAAAATTATTAATTGTTTATTTGCGGAATAAAAAGCATTTGTCTTCGTGTGAATTAATAACGCCCGCCGATTGCAGGTATGCATAAACGGTCGTTGTGCCAATGAACTGCATACCACGATTACGTAAATCCGCGGCAATTTTATCTGATAACGCAGAACGGGTTTTGCCAACCTGGTGTATTATGCGGCCACGCGTCCAATGCCACAGATATTTTGAAAAAGTCCCATATTCGTGCGCAATTGACGTAAATACCCGCGCGTTATTAACCACCGCCGCTATTTTGCGTGCATTGCGAATTATGCCTGTATCGTTCTGTAATTGCGTCAATTTTGCCGTATCGTAATTACATACGCGCGCAATATCAAAGTTATCAAACGCGCGACGAAATGCATCGCGACGATTTAAAATGCATTCCCAACTTAATCCCGCCTGGAACGTTTCCAGCACCAGCATTTCAAATAATTTCGCATCGTCGTATGTCGGCACGCCCCATTCTGTGTCGTGATAGTTAATGTATTTTTCATTTTTGGGGTTGGCCCAGTGACAACGAACGCGGCCATCTGGCCATGTTTTATCGGGTGCGGTCATAGGTTTACCCCCTCGGCCCACAGAAGTTTGTTTTTTATATCCAATCCGCCGGCATACCCGACTAATTTTCCATTCGCGCCCAACACACGGTGGCACGGAATTATTATCGATACAGGATTGCGGCCAACTGCGCCACCCACCGCGCGTGGTGATGTGCCCCGCCCCATGCGCGCTGCAATGTCACCATAGGTCGTTGTTGTGCCATATGGAATTTTGCGCAATTCATGCCACACTGCACGTTGAAATTCTGTGCCGCGGGGGTTCAGTGGAATGCGCGATGCGTCTGGGCGGGCGCCCGCAAAATATTCGTCCAGCCATTGTTTTGTTATATTAAAAACTGATAAATTTGCATTGCGCGCAGCGTCATCCGGCACGCCCGCACGAAAATATTTTTGCCCCCGAAACCACAGGCCCACCAACGCGTCTGGGGTCGCGCACAGTGTTAATTCGCCCAATGGGGAATCGTATGTATCAATAAAATATGTCGGTGTGGTCATGTCGAAAATCTTAAAAAATACGACGGAAAAAATCAATCTAAAACGGGGCAGATGCATATTTTTCATTTGACTTATTTTTTCATATGGGATAGTTTTCATTAGGTATTTATACCTGTTTTATAATACATGGGAGAAACTATGAAAAAGAAAATTGCTTTATTTATGGCGGCGGCGATGTTCGCGCCATCTGCGTTTGCGGCTGAAATCACACCGTATGTTGGGTTGGGCCTGGTTATTGACAAGGCCAGCACTTCCGCACGCCGTGTGGGATTTGACCCGTCAAAGATTAATCCATCTGACCCGATGGGTTCCATGACAGACGCCATTATCGTAAATGGTGGTGGCAATATGGATTTCGACATGGCGTTTGCCGGCGAAATCACCGCAGGTGTGAAATACGGTAATGTCCGTGCAGAGGTCGAAGTTGCAGTTCGCAGTGCGTCCGAAGACGATTATGATATTTTCAATGGGAACCTGCCTGTGCCGGGCAGCGTATTTGACCAAGCGGCGGGTCCGTTGGGCAATATAAACGTTCCACTGGAATTGGAAAATTCAATTTCTGTTCGTCACAATTCGTATTTGGTGAACATGTATTATGATTTCGAATTGGCAAATTCCAATTGGACACCATATATCGGTGCCGGTGTTGGTTTTGGTGTATATCATCAAAAGGCAGTTGTCGACATTGATATCGATGAAGAAATGTTAATGGCGAATGTAATAGCCGCTATAACTGATAAGGGTATGGGTGGCATGATAGGTACAATATTGCCAGAAATTCAGAAGGGCCTTGCCGGTACCCTGGCACAAATCGAGGGCGAACGCACTGTTGCCGATGATACCCTGTATCGGTTTGAATGGCAGGTCGGCCTGGGCGCTGTGTACAATTTCAACGAAGATTGGGCGATGGACATTGGATATCGTTTCAATTCGTCCACGGTCGGCGGCGAATTCGTCTATGCGCACGAGGTTAAATTGGGCGCACGCTATTCATTCTGACGCACATTTAAAAACACCGCCGTCCCGGCGGTGTTTTTATACACACACCCCACACACAACCCAAACACACGGCACAACATGAACCACAAAATCATCATCAAATTAAAAATCGAATTGGCCATAGAACCCAGAATTTGCAGCATTTGTGGCCAACCTATATTGGATAATCAGCAAATGTCACTGGACCATTATATTCCACGATGTCATGGTGGCCTGGACAAGGCGTCTAATCTGTTTCCGGCGCATTCAATTTGCAACTCGATAAAAAATGATTTAATGCCCGATGAATTTGAACGCGTAAAAAAGCAACTGTATCAACAGGCATTGGACAATTGGCATATTAAACGCAAAGATAAACTCATCGTTGCCCGCGCATTGGAAAAAATGCAGTAATTTGTTCGGAATAACCGCGGCATGGAAACTGGTATTATAATATTTTTATCAATTATGGCGGTGGCGGGCGCAATATTGCATTCGCGCGCACATCAACGTCATCGCAAATGGGAATGGGAAGAACATACAAATCACAATCGGCAGTTAATAGAAAGTGTGACCCAACTGGATCGTGGCACGTGGTCTGAACGCGATTTAATTCTGGAATTGTTGCGGGCGGGATTTAAACCGGGTGCGTTATTTCATGATTTATATATCAAAAAACATAACGGGCAAAACACTCAAATTGATTTGGTGTTGGCAACCAATGTCGGGTTAATTGTGTTCGAAGTCAAAGATTACACTGGTTGGATTTTTGGCAATGGCGGTCAAAATCAGTGGACACAAGTTTTGGCATACGGCCGCGATAAATACCGATTTTATAACCCAGTGCGGCAAAACGACGGACATATCAGGGCTCTGCGCAAACAATCCGCACAATTTGCGCAACTGCCGATGTTTTCTGTAATCGTATTTTATGGAAATTGCACATTGCGGGACATCAGTTTTATTCCAAACGGTACATATGTCACAACTGCCCGCAGGGTGCTGGACGTTGTGAACACGATTATCGACGACAACCCGCCAGCGAACTATACGGACAAGCGCGAAGTTATCCGAATTTTGGCGGACGCAGTGCAAAATGGCGCAGACAGCGAATCCCGCGAGCACCACGCCGAATCCGTCCAAGACATGCTGGGCAAAAACCGCGTGTTTGATTAGACCGACAGAGAGACGTTCTATATGCCAAAAATATTTACAATCGGTTTCAGTGGTAAAGGGCCAGAC
>JADINE010000023.1 GCA_017694175.1 Candidatus Enterousia excrementavium
CGGCCACAATCGCGCATAGAAATGACAGGTGTATATTTCGCGCACGCCCAGGAATTTTGGCGCAATCAAACATTAAATGGCGCGCCTTTGGAATTGCGTGAAATCGTTGTGCAAACGGCCGCGAACAGCGCAATACCGTACAATTCTCCGGCGCAACGTCGCACCACGCCACGCAGTGCGCCAAGCCAGGAATCCAATCGTGTTGCATGGTACAATGTGAAATTTGCGCATGGTGAAACAGGCTGGATTTGCAACCGCTTGTATCGGAATTTAAAGGAAGCCGCCGAAGGCGCCGCCGTCGATACTGTGTATCAAATATACAATGATAAAAAAGTTATCGATTGCATTCAAAAAGTATTGTTACAAAATCAGAAATAAAATCGCCGCACATGCGGCGTTTTTTTTATGCGTCTATGCCCAAACAAATATGCGCACACCAACCAATTAAAAACGCGATAATCGATACGCCGGCGCAAACCGCCAACATTTCGAAAAAATTTCGCATATATGGCCGATGGCGCGATCGTCCCAGCCACCAGTTAAACAGAAATATTTCCGCCACAGCAATTGCAAACATCACAGTCATTTCAATTGCGCGATTTGTAAAGACAAAGAAAGGTAATATCAACGCCGCACACGTCACCATATATGCGCCGCCTGTATACAGGGCTGCAACAATTGCGCGCGCATTGCCGTTTGCACGCACGGCCAGATAATTGGACGCAGCCATAGATAAACTGGCGGTAATAGATGCGATAATCGCCGTCAGAATAATTGCATATCTGTCGGCCATGGCAACGGCCAAACCTGCAATCAACCCGGTCAGTGATACCAACGCGTCATGCATGCCCAGGACAATTGCGCCGGCCGAATTAAAATTATTTTTGCGCATCATGCGCCCCAGTGTATCACCTGTGCATCTGTCCCGCACCAGGCATGGATTCTTATCCGGGATTTTTTATTCAATCACTACGGCGCCGGTGCGCACAACATTTGTGCTGTCCCCGTCCAGTACAACAACGGTACTGGGTGCGCCACCCATTGGTTCAAACGCGTTATCAATTACAATGATATCCGGAAATGTTTTGCGTATTTCGTCCGCCGATTGCAAGGGCGGTTGCCCAGATATATTTGCGGATGTTGTTGCCAGACAGTGCCCATCAATCACGCCGCATAATTCCATAAAGGGTTTGTAATTCGGCACGCGCACACCGCCAAACACCATGGAATCAGTCCCCGCCACAGGCACACCAATGGTCAATGCCCCGGCCAGTATTTATTTGCCAAATCAAACGCGCGCGCTGGATAATTTTCCATATACGGGCGAATGTGCGCCAGATTATCAGACATGATAATCAGATGTTTGTTTGCGGGCCGTCGTTTGATTTCAAACAGTGCATCTGCCCCTGCGCGTGTCGGCAACGCCCCCAGTCCCCAAACAGTGTCCGTTGGGAACGCAATCACACCGCCAGATTTTAAATGATTATTTAATTCGGCCACAAACGCCGCATCGTGCAAATTTGTCATACACACAAAAATAGACCCTAAAAACCGTGTTGTAAAGGTAAAAGTTTTATAAAAATTGCGCTTTTTTCCTTGCATTTCTGTGCCATATCTCACACAATGCAGGGCGTTTAAAAACCAAGGAGAAAACCATATGAGTGATAAATGGGTATATAAATTTGGTAACGGTGCCGCCGAAGGTAAAGCGGATATGCGTAACCTTTTGGGGGGCAAAGGTGCCAATTTGGCCGAAATGAATTTGGTCGGATTGCCTGTGCCGGCGGGCTTTACCGTTACAACAGAAGTGTGCACATATTACTATGAACACGATCATACATATCCATCTGATTTGATGGACCAGGTTCGTGACGGTATCGCGCACATTGAAAGCATTATGGGCAAAAAATTTGCAGACATGGAAAATCCGTTGTTGGTATCTGTGCGTTCTGGTGCGCGCGTTTCCATGCCGGGCATGATGGATACAGTTTTGAATTTGGGTCTGAACGACGAAACAGTCAAAGCGTTGGCGCGTCATTCTGGTGACGAACGTTTTGCATATGATTCATATCGTCGTTTTATCATGATGTTTTCAGACGTTGTGCTGGGTGCAGACATTGATTTGTTTGAACATACCCTGGAACGTATGAAGGAAGACAAAGGTTATAAAGTCGATACAGAATTGACCGCCGATGATTTAAAAGAATTGGTCGAAAAATTCAAAGAAATCGGCAACAACATCGGCAAAGTATTCCCCCAGGATCCATGGGAACAACTGAAATTGGGTATTGGCGCCGTGTTCGGCAGCTGGATGAGCAAGAAAGCCATCACATACCGCAAACTGAACAATATCCCGGGCGATTGGGGCACAGCCGTTAACGTCCAGGCAATGGTGTTTGGTAATTCCGGCGACGATTCCGCAACAGGTGTGTGTTTCAGCCGCGACCCTGCCACTGGCGAAAACAAATACTATGGCGAATACCTGATTAACGCCCAGGGCGAAGACGTGGTTGCCGGTATCCGCACGCCACAGCCTATGAGCAAGGACGATTCAGGCCGCCTGTCATTGGAAGAGGCCATGCCCGAAGTCTATAAAGAACTGTGTGATGTTCGTGAAAAATTGGAAAAACATTACAAAGACATGCAGGACATGGAATTCACCATCGAACACGGCAAATTATGGATGTTGCAGTGCCGTAATGGTAAACGTACCGCCGCCGCGGCTGTTCGCATGGCTGTTGAAATGGTGGACGAAGGGCTGCTTACCAAAGAAGAAGCAATCCTGCGCGTTGGTGCGGATCAATTGGATCACCTGTTGCACCCGATGTTGGATCCCAAAGCGGAAAAGAACGTAATCGCAACTGGTTTGCCTGCATCCCCAGGTGCCGCCGTTGGCCAGGCTGTCTTTAACGCAGACGATGCCGAAAAATGGGCCAAGGAAGGCAAACAGGTTATGTTAATCCGCATTGAAACATCACCCGAAGATATCGCCGGCATGAACGCGGCCCAGGGTGTTATCACCGCCCGTGGTGGTATGACATCGCACGCGGCAGTGGTTGCCCGTGGTATGGGTACGCCGTGCGTATCTGGTTCGCCTGATATCAAAATTGATTACGAAACCAAAACGATGAAAACAACATCTGGCGTCGTAATTAACGAAGGCGATTGGGTGTCCATTGACGGTGCCCGTGGCCAGATTATTGCCGGTCGTGTTCCAACAGTGTCTGTTGAATTAACTGGTAATTTCGGCACATTAATGAAATGGGTTGACGAAATCAAATCGTTAAAGGTCAAAGCCAACGCCGAAACACCAAAAGATGCCAAACAGGCGCGTGATTTCGGTGCCGAAGGTATCGGTCTGGCGCGTACGGAACACATGTTCTTTGACCCGTCACGTATCCAGGACATGCGCGAAATGATTTTGGCCGACGACGAAGATGGCCGTCGTGCTGCGCTGGCTAAATTGTTGCCGTATCAAAAGGCCGACTTTGTTGAATTGTTCAAAATCATGGACGGTCTGCCGGTTACAATTCGTTTGATTGACCCACCGTTGCACGAATTCCTGCCTCATACCGAGGAAGAAATTCAGGAATTGGCCAACCACATTGGTAAATCAGTTGAATTTGTCAAGGCACGTTCCGAAGCCCTGCGTGAAACGAATCCGATGTTGGGTCATCGTGGTTGCCGTTTGGCGATTACATATCCAGAAATCTGCGAAATGCAGACGCGCGCGATTTTGTCCGCTGCACTGGAATGCAAAAACGCCGGCGTACATGTATTCCCTGAAATCGAGGTTCCATTGGTTGGTTCCAAAAAAGAAGTGGATATTGTTAAATCAGTAATTGACGCAACGGCTGCATCATTGTTTGCTGAAACAGGCGACAGTGTTGAATACAGCGTTGGTTCCATGATTGAATTGCCGCGTGCCGCTGTATTGGCTGATCAAATCGCGGAAAGTTGCGAATTCTTTGAATTCGGCACAAACGATTTGACCCAAACAACATTGGGCATGTCGCGCGACGATACAGGTAAAATCCTGGACGAATATCGCGCCCGTGGAATCTATGTTGCGGATCCGTTCGCGTCGGTCGATCAACAGGGTGTCGGCATCTTGATCGAAGACGCTGTCGCCAAAGCCCGCAAAACCAAGGGTGCAGAAATTCACCTGGGGGTTTGTGGTGAACATGGTGGCGATCCAGCATCTGTTGAATATTTCCACCGTGTTGGATTTGATTCCGTATCTTGCAGTCCGTTCCGCGTGCCAATCGCACGCCTTGCGGCGGCCCAGGCGGCGGTCAAATTCCCACGCAACAAATAAAAAACGCCCGAAAGGGCGTTTTCTAGAGAACAGAGAACAGATAACAGAGAACAGATAACAGAGTACAGAGTACAGAGAACAGAGTACAAATGATGTACAAATATCTGTTCTCTGTTATCTGTTCTCTGTTATCTGTTCTCTGTTCTCTAGAAACTATAATTTACCCCCAGGCCGGTAAAATTAAATCCGCGATTGATTTCTGTAAAATCGCCATTTGAAAAATGTTGGGTGAACAATTCGATGCGCCAATCATTGCCAATATTTTTTCCAATGAACACGCGTTCACCAAACACCAATTTACTTTCAACATATCTGTCGTTGGAATCGCGCATATATGGGCCAATACCAATGCCCAGATAAAATCCGCGCCAATTAATTAACGCCACGTCCCAACTGACACCAATGGCCATAAATGATAATCCGTGGTCGTCGCCATAGGCGAAATTTTGTACAAAATTTAAATTCATACGTGACGGCAACCGGAAAATATTCAGTGGCTGGCTGTATTGAACAATAAGACTGGTCATCGGTTCAAATTCCCACAAAAACGGATCAACCAGTTTAAACATAGTCCCCGGTCCAGTTCCCTGGGCGGCATAAATTGCGATATTGTTTTCGTTGCCTGCACCGAATAACGGATTTACATCATCGTCGGCCACCGCAGGCAAAGTTAAAACAGACAAAATTACAGCAACTAATTTTTTCATGGCAAACGAATTATACATCAAAACGCCCCATCAGACAAATGATAAAAATTCCCGCGCGCGTGCCTGGTTTTCTTATTTACAGCGCGCCGCAAAAATGTTATAATTACATAAAATGGTGGATGGTTTATACACAACCAATCCGCTGAACGTCGTATTTTCCGGGCGTTTCCGGAACCAGGGGGAGTTTCAATGAAAAACCGTAATTTCGCAGAACATATCAAAAATGCGATGGGTACAGTTTTTTTACTGGCGGGCGCATTTTTTGTTTGCTCGACATTGGTGTCAATGCGCGCCGTATTTGCGGATCCAATCGCACCGGTGACTGTGTCGCCGGCGGCAAACGTGCAATCTCCGCGCAGTGGCGCGAACGTCCGCGCATCTGCACGGCCTGCATCATCGCGCAGTACATCTGCGAACATCGTATCGCGTGGCACGGCGAATAACGCCGCAAACAGCTCGCGCGCCGTAACATCGCGTGCAACAGTATCACGTGGGGCGGTGGCGCCGGTTACATCGCCTGCAACAACTGCAAACGCATCGCGTACAACCGCCTCTGCCCGCCCAAGTGCGACTGTGTCGCGTGGCACGGCCGCAACAACGGCATCATCACGTACAACTGCGTCACGTGGCAATGCGACACGTAATGTGGTGTCGCGTACAACATCGGCGAATGTGGCAAATCCGTCGCGCGCGGTTGTTTCACGCACAACTACAACACCGTCTCGTATATCACTTACAGGCAGTGCCATCCGTGGCAGCAAAGCGGCCGTGAATTCGAATACATACACTTACTTGTCAAATCGTTTGTACACGGGCAATTATTCAAACATCATTGATTCATCAACTGGTCTGATTTCTGCCGAGGCATATAATAACTGCAAAGAATCATATTATGCCTGTATGGACGAAATCTGCACGGCGCGTAATGCGGCCCAGCGCCGTTGTGCATGCGCCGGCCGTGTAAAGGCTTTTGCCGAGGCCGAAGCCGCCCTGGAACAGGCGAACGAAGAATTAATCAAAGTTTCCGGTGAACTGGCGTTGTTGATTGCCACCAAGGGCAAGGATGTAAGCCAGGCTTTCCAATTAACCGACGCTGAAAAGGTTATGAACTGCGTATCATGGAAAGAGGTCACCGATCAATACGGTCAATCTTCGGACGAGGCCATTGAATGGTGCAACAACCACGGTATTTATGGCACAAATGGTTCCGCGTTGTCATCGTGCTCACAACCGTTATATTGTACAGAAACTGGTAATAATTTCGGGTTTGATATTGCAAATATCGACGGCAATAGCAGTGATATTTTGGCGTCCCTGCAATCCTGGGCCAAAGCCAAGGAAAACACATTAACAATTCTGACCGATGATACAGACAGTTTAACGTCTGCTTTTGATGAATTGACCAGCGTTGTAGGCAGTTTAGCCGGCATAGAAGGTTCATTGGCGAATTCTGCGGATTTGAAAGATTCCCTGGCCGAAACATGGGGTTACGAATTGTTTGAATATGCGCACAACAATGTGTGCAACCGCGTGCTGGATTCCTGCTTTAACGGCATATACGAGGCCTGTGGCACACCGCCATCTGGTGGTACAAAATGCGGTAACGGTCGTTCCCAGTGCCCATATAACTATAACAGTTATATATCCGTATCAAATACAGGCTCGTATGAATTGGATTTCATTGAACCCAATACTGGTTATACGGCGTCCAATTCCGCAACATGCTTTGGGTATACATCTGCATCGGGCGATCCGTATGTGGACTTGCGTGGGCCGGTGGCCGATGCCCGTCGCAGCATTATGCAGCAATATGCACTGGACGCGAACGCCGACTGTGACGCGTATGGCGAACAGTTAAGCGCAACTGCCCAGAATATCGGATATCAAAAGGTTGCCGCCCAACAGGCATTGCAACAAAAACGTCTGGAATTCTATCAGGAAGAACAGGAAACCGTCCTGGCCGAGGCAACAGCCGCCGGTACGAACTTTAACGAATGTTTAAGCGAGATATTCGATTGCTATGAAACCCAGGCAGATGCTGAACCGAATTGGACATCGGCACGTATCAAAACATACTGTGCCCAGGTTGCAAATGTTCCGCATTGCTATGAAACAATGATTTGCAATCCGTCCACATCGCAATTCCGCGCTATTATTGACGAACAGGATAACGCGTCCTGCAATAACAGCCAGAATTACGAGGAAAATACTTGCCGCAATGTTGTGACACTGAACGAAATCTTGAACGGTGTAAATGGCGCAACGGTCGTCGATGAGGATACACCGCTCTGTATTGGCGAAGATGCGACTAAGTGTAATTCAGCCAATCTGCGTGAACAGTGTCTGTTGAATAATTGGGTTAAAGAAATCCGTGATTGGGAAAAACAAAAAGACAGCCCAGGAAATTAAAAAACGCCCCACCGGGGCGTTTTTTAGAGTACAGAGAACAGAGAACAGAGTACAGAGAATATTTGTTTTTATCATTGTGGGCAAAGCGCGGCGTGGGGCGGGGTGGGGCAGAGAATTTAAGAAAGCACACTTACTCCCCATTGTCATCCCCCTGTTATTTTTGTGTTTTGTTGAAAATTTTATGCAAAACACTTGACTTTTGATAAAAAAATGATACTTTTGTAGAAACTTTTGAACAAATCTGAACAAGAACAACAACAAGAGAAAGACACATGAGCAATATTGCAATCTTTCAAACCGGCGGCAAACAATATCGCGTGAAAACGGGCGACGTTGTAAAGGTTGAACGCCTGAATGCCGACGGCACGGTCGAATTTGACCAGGTTTTAATGCTGGACGACAAAATCGGCACGCCGTTCATCGATGGCGCGCGCGTCGTGGCCCAGGTTGTGGAACAAAAACGTGGTGACAAAGTTTTGGTGTTCAAGAAAAAACGCCGTCAAAACTATCGCCGTACACGCGGCCATCGCCAGTATATTACTGTGTTGAAAATTACGGAAATCAAGGGTTAATCCCCGGATATAAGGAGTTTAATTATGGCACACAAGAAAGCAGGTTCGGCAACCACCAACGGACGCGATTCCGCGGGACGTCGTTTGGGTGTTAAAAAATCCGGCGGCAGCCGTGTCATTCCTGGCAACATCATCATTCGTCAGCGTGGCACATCTGTGCATCCCGGCCTGAACGTCGGCATGGGCAAGGACCACACACTGTTCGCGAAAATTGCGGGCGTTGTGAAATTCAAACGTGGTCTGGGCGATCGGAAAACAGTTTCTGTTATCCCAGAAGACGAAGCAAAATAAGAAAACGGGGCCTCGCCCCGTTTTTTATTAGAGTGCAGGGTATAGAGTGTAGATAATGCCCACCGCATATATTATGATAACCAACACGCATTTTCATCTTTTCACTTTTCATCAGTTGTGATATAATTAAAAGAAATAGATGAGAAGATTGCCCCTGTGCTTTTTTCTGATTGCGGCATGTGTGCCGTTGGTTTTTACCGACGGCGGTGCTTTTGCTGTGTCGCGTGTTATTCCAACGGATGCCACAGATGCGTCTGTAACGTCCACATCGCGTGGCGATGCAAATACAGTGTCGCGCGCCACCGTATCGCGTGGAACGTTGACACAACCCGATGTTGTGCACCAAACACAAAGTACCGATGCTGTTACCACAAATCGTAATGAAAACAACCGCACAGTGGTAAGTCGCGCCGCCACAACGACAAATAACGCAGATGTTGTGCGTGTTGGCGGACGGGTACTGAATCTGGGTGATGCCACACCAACTTCCACGCCACGTGGCACGTCAAACACGGTTGCCAACACGGGCAGTGTATCCCGCGCCAGTGCAACTCAATCGGGGCATGTGAACAGTGCGCGTGAAAATCTGACCGCTACGGTTAACACTGTTGGTCGCAATGCCCGGGTCGAGGCTGCAAGCATAAACAACAATCCATCGGTTCGTCGTGCGGGGCTTACATTGCGCCCATCCACGGCCGAGGTTGGCGGTCGTGCCACGATTGCCGGCACAAGTGTTCAAACAGGTTCGAACATAGACGAACAAATTCGCGGGGTTGCGTCACGTGCGGCGACAACCGCGCCTACATCTGAATCCATTGCTGCGGCCAAAGAACGCATGGATTTAACAACCGATTTAAATCAATCGTGTCAACAGCAGTATAATGATTGCATGGATCAATTTTGTAACGTGATTGATGCGAACCAGGGGCGCTGTTCATGTTCTGCCAATTTGTCGAATTATACCGAAGTAGAAGAGGCTGTCACCGACGCCAACAATCAATTGAACGAGGTTGCTCAACGTATTCGTTATGTTGGCCTGTCAGCGGATGAAATTCGTGCCATTATGAACGAGACCGAGGCCGAAGAAGCCCTGTCCGGCGCGCGCGATACGTCTGAAACGCGTAATATGTTGGAAGAAATCGAGGAATTAATTCGCGATCCGTCGAGTGCCACATCATCATATGCATCAAGTTCAACATCGTTTGGGCTGGATATGGATTTGGATTTTTCATCCAACGTTGCGGATATTTTCAGTTTAGATTTTCTGAATATGGGCACAACAAGTTTTTCTAATTTGCGCGGAACATCGCTTTATAATGCCGCTAAGAATCGTTGTAAAACGGTTTTGAATCAATGTGAAGAGGCCGGCGCCAACATCGATCAAATCACTGCGAATTATGATTTGGCCATCGATCGCGACTGCATTTCGTACGAACAGGGTTTAAGCAAAATGAATGACACATTGGTTTCCAATGTGCGCAGTGCGAATTTGATGTTACAGAAAGCACGCTTGGCAGTTATGCAAAATAAAAATCAATACGATGCCAAAGGTTGCATTGCTGCGCTGGATGCGTGTATGACCGATGAAATGGTGTGTGGCGCGGATTACACGAAATGTTTGGATCCAACCAAACGCTATATTGATGAAAATGGCGAAGTGGTTTTGGGTGAAAACATTACAAAAATTCGTGATTTTATGACAAAGTATAATAATGCAAATATAGACTCATCGTTCTTGCAAAATGTGGCCAATATGTCAATAAGCCCAGCTACGTGTTCCGCGGACGCAGCAGATGCATCCGATGATGCCGGCAATAACGGCGCCTGTATCGCAAGTTATTTGTTACAAAAAATAGGCACCGGCCAGGAAGTAACCGATGGTGGTTTGTGCCGTGCAGTTTTGGATAAATGCCAGGCATACACATACGACGACAGTGGAAAATATTTACAATATAACGATGTTGTTGTAAATTATATACAACGTGCCATGGTTAATGTCAAAGCGGAACAGGAACAAATCATATCTGATTATTCGTCAAATTGCTTGTTGGATGTTGCAAATTGTTATAACCAACAGGTGACCCAGGTGAACGCTTGGACATCCAGCGCCAGCATTAACAGCATTTATATGGTGATGAAGGGTGCTTGTCGAAACGTTGCATTAACATGTGCATATGCAGTGTTTGATGGCGCAGAAAACGATACAGATTCGCCGTGTCCCACAGGCGACGCAGCCGACAACGAAAATACGTGTATCGAAAGTATATCGGAAATGTTCTATCAATCATTGTTATGCCCGGATAATTCGACATATGATGCCGAGTGTGAAGGTATGTCGAAGTCGGCATCATGCGTAAACGAAAGATGCAAGTGCATTTCTGGGTACGAGGTATGGGGATCACGTTGTTTGATTGAATGTGACGCAAACGCATATGATGAACGTAATTCCAGTGGCGAATGCGTATGCAAACCTGGCTATGAAAAGAAAAATGGACTTTGCCAAAAAATAGAAACAGAATAAAAAATGTCGCATTTGCGACATTTTTTATGCAGTTATTTTTTCCATAAATTCATTGTGTGCGGCCAATTCATCCGCATGTGGCTGAAAAGTTCTGTGTGGAAAATTTGCACCAATTTTTGGGTGTGCCAAAAAATCCGCATGCTGTTTCGCAATTATTTCCGAAACATCGGGCGCAGGCGCGGTATTTTCAAGTTCTTTATAAACTTTGGCCAAAATTTCAGCGTCAATTAATGCGCCGTGTGCGTCTGCACGTGCGGTAAGTGATATTCCATACCATTTTGCCAATGCGTCCAACGAATAGCTTTTGGGGCCAAACACACGATTGCGTGCAATCACAATTGAATCGAATTGCTGGCTGCGCGGAATTTCGGGCAACCCAACCAGGCGCAATTCATGATTAATAAACGGAAAGTCGAAATCCAGGCCGTTATGTGCAACAATTGGGCTGTCACCGATAAAGGACAAAAATTTTGGTGCAACAGCGGCCATTTTGGGTTTGTCTTCCAAAAAAGCATTTGAAATTTTATGCACCATATACGAATCGGGCGGGATGATTTTGCCGTCTGGATTAATATATTCGTGGAAAGTATTATCTGTGATTACGCCATCAATCATTTCAACAGCGCCGATTTCAATGCAGCGATCGCCCCGCATATATTCCAAGCCTGTCGTTTCAATATCAAAGCAAATCACGCGCCCCATTATTTCCCATCCCCGTAAAAATATAGTTTTGTAAAGTTAAGTTTTGTGTATTATAATGCGATGGTGAATTTAATGCTAGAAAATCTTAATCCAGAACAAAAATTAGCCGTTGAAACGACCGAAGGGCCGTTGTTGGTTTTATCAGGCGCAGGAACAGGAAAAACACGTGTTTTAACCACGCGTGTGGCATATATATTGAACAAAGCATTGGCGTTGCCGTGGCAGGTTTTGGCATTAACGTTTACTAACAAGGCTGCCAACGAAATGAAATCACGCCTGGCGGGCTTTTGTGACGGTGCAAATTGGTATGCTGGCGACGTGTGGTGTGGCACATTTCATTCTATTTGTTTGCGTATTTTGCGGTCAAATGCGGATGCAGCGGGTCTGCGGCGCGATTTTTTAATCTATGGCGAAGAAGAACAAAAAACAGTTTTGAAACATGTTCTGGCCGATATGGGGTTGGATATCAAAGATTTTAACCCATCTGATTGGGTTGAACGTATTTCCGCGATAAAGGACAAAGGTCTGCACAGCGATGAACACACATCTGCGGTTGCGTTGAAAATATTGAATGCATATAACGCGGAACTTGCGCGCATGGGGGCGGTGGATTTTGGCGATATTATATTAAAAGTTTTGCAATTGTTTGATGCTTTCCCCGATATCCTTATGCGATATCAGCGGCAATTTAAATACATTCTTGTTGACGAGTTCCAGGATACTAATGCTGCGCAAATGCAATTTCTGCAAATGCTGACACGTGGAATTGAAAATCCGAATATTTGTTGTGTTGGCGATGATGATCAATCGATTTATTCTTGGCGTGGTGCGGAAATAAAAAACATTTTGAATTTCGAAAAAACATTTCCAACGGCAAAAATCATTCGCCTGGAAACGAATTACCGCAGTACACCGAATATCCTGGGGGCGGCAAATTCGCTTATACGGCATAATTCGGACAGATTGGGCAAAGATTTACATACGCCACCAAACGCATCGGCGGGCGAGCCGGTGTATGTATTAACTGTGCCATCTGACTTTGACGAAGCGCGTCTGGTATCCGACATAATAATGCGCAAATCGGACGACGAGGCGTATGCAAATTACGCAGTATTAATTCGTGCGGGATCGTTGTCGCGCCTGTTCGAAGAAGAATTCACATCACGTGGCATTCCATATAAATTAATCGGCGCAACCAAGTTTTATGATCGTGCAGAAATCCGTGATGCAATCGCATATTTACGGATTTTGGTATATCCATTTGATGATATATCTTTTATGCGGGCAATTGCGCGCCCACGGCGTGGATTTGGGCCATCTGCGATTGCGCGTTTGCGTGCATCGGGTGATAATTTAATGGATGGCATGCGCAAAGCGCAATTAACTGGGAAACAGCGTGCGGCCGCCGATGCATTTTTATCAGCGTTTGATTTTGATTGGATGGGCATGTCGCCGGCGGACGCGGCACAAAAGTTATTGGAAAACACAGGTTATATACAATCATGGCGCGAATCCAAGGATGCAGATGCCCCAGATCGCCTGGATAACATTCGTGAACTTGTAACCAATGTGATTGGCAAATATGATACTTTGCCGGAATTTTTGGAACATGCCGCATTAATGATGACCGATGATAATGATTCAGAAGATGGACCAACAATTGATGCAGTAAGCGTAATGACCATTCATGCGGCCAAAGGATTGGAATTTGACACGGTGTTTCTTCCCGCCTGGGAAGAGGGCATATTCCCCAACGATATGGCGGTTCAGTCTGGCGGGTTGGAAGAAGAACGCCGCCTGGCCTATGTTGCAATCACGCGTGCGCGCCGTCGTGCGATAATAATCAATGCTATGTCGCGCATGGTGTTTGGCAATCGGCAATATAATTCCCCCAGTCGTTTTATTACCGAAATGGACAACCACTTTTTGGATTTCCAGGGCGGTGCCCCGCAATCATACGCCCCGCGATACCCAGATGTGCACACTCGCCCCCAAGGTGCATCATATTCACGTGTCACGCATAAAAGTCGGCCGCTGCGTGAAAATAAATCAGTTGTTGGCCGATTGGTTGAACACGAAGAAATGGGGCGCGGCGTGGTTATCGAAGAAAACGGGGATATTTTAACCGTTGCATTTCGTGCGCGCGGGATAAAAAAAGTTGCACGAAATTACATAAAATTCATTGATTAAAAAAATCCGCAAGGCTGCGGATTTTTTTAATCTTTCTTGCGGATTTTTTTAATCATTTCTTTGCCTTTGCTGGATGTAATTTTCCACAGTTTTGAAATATCAGCGCTAACTTGTTTGCCAAAGCTGTTGTCAATCTTGCCGCCGAAATCTTCGGCAATTTTGCCTGCATGTGTGGCCAAATACAGTACCAAAGCGCCGGTTAACAACGTCGGAATAAATCCTGCATTTTCCAGTGTTGGTACTTTTGCAGCCAAATCAGTCGTCACAACCCCAGATAACAGTGCTGCACATACCGCAATCACCACAGACAACGTCACGAAATAAATCGCAGCATTTATAAATCGTGTGATTTGCTTGGACAAAGATTCCGCCTGGAATAATCCCAGAAATCCGTTAAATATATCGCCAACGATTCCTTTGTACGACGTATTGTTCAAAGTTTCTGCGATTGCAGTAAATGGCAACATTATAACAGACAGGAACAAATCCACAATCACCCCCAAACCCATCAAAGCGAATTTAAATCCCGCATATACAAACATTACAATGAACACTGCACCAACGAATGTGGTGAATGCGCTGTGGCCTATGCCTGCGCCAACCCATTGCCAACCAGCTGAAATCGTGGTCCAGAAAAATCCAGACAGCCGCGTTGGCAAACACATTAAATCTGCTGCTGCGTTTGCATTCAACAAAGCGCTATCGGTTAAATTTGCGGCGGTATACGCATGAATTGCCCCGCATGTGTCCGGAATTTCCAATCCCACAGTCATTGTGACAGCGTTCAAGATTAAATCAGATAAATAACTTGCTACGCTTACAATTGGACCCATAATCCACATAAACAATTGTGCCGGCCCAAACATAAGTATAAACGACCATATGGCGATAACAGCACCCTTTTTAACCAAATTAACGCCCAGATCCATTGCGCTGGTGCCTTTGACCATCATGTTATAGGCTTCGAACATAACCCAAAACACATACGCAATGATCATGAATATGATTGCGAACCGCACCAATGAAGAATCCAATATGTTTGCGATTGCAGACATCCCGTTCATTAATGCCAGCCCAACTTTTGCTTCGGCCGGCACAGGTAAATTTTCGGTTGTCTCTGTTTGTTCTTTGGGTGCAAATTCCGTGATATCGGTCCCCAGCATGGTATAAAATTCTTCCATATTTTCCTGGGTCATCCAATCGCCATAATCACCGATGCCAGTCATGGGAACATTGGTCGCAGCAAACGCATTTGGCACAACAATCATCCACGCCATTGCGATAATAATCAGTTTTGCAAAGATACGTGTTAAGTATTTCATTAATCTTTACTGAACGCCTTGGTTATGCTTCCTGCCAATTGTTTAGGTATTCCCCAAATAGTTTTGCCAACATTTTTTGCCCACGTGCCGAAATCGAAAGTTTCCCCTTTGCCAATTTTATCCAATCCGAATACAGCATCAACTCGCGGTTTCAAAATCCAGAAATACAGCGCAAAAATGAACATCATCATAAGCAAGAAATCCCACCCGTTTTTCATAAAGTCAAACGCGCCCGGGTATTCATTTTCAACAATGTTCTTTTGCGCAGTAAAGCAATCGCGGAATTTATCGCCGTCCATTTCACCATCAACCAAAGCAACTTGTTCACATGTTGCAAAAGTATTCATCACAGACAACGTTTGTGCATCAGGATTTTCCGCACTGCGTCCCATCATAGGCGGCAACATAGCGCTGTATCCATCAACGGGGCCTGGGAAATATGCATCTGCGGCATACGCAACAACAGCATACACAATAACAACTTTTAAAGTTATGCTTACGATTTGAATTGCTGCGCGTACCAACAGGTTAATTGCATTTTTCACAACGCCACTGGCAACAGTCCAAGTTTGTTCAAATGCAGCGGCGGCCAAAATAAGTGGCATAAATATAATAATGAACACCAGTTTAAATATTACAGACAACACCTGGAAAACCAAATCGAAACCGATAACCAAGAACATCAGAACCAACGCCAGCCCTGCAATCCATGTAAGTGCGCCACCCCCTAAATCCATCCATGCGTAATTCATTAACGAAAAACCGCCTGCGGCCCCGGCCAGCATAACGCTGTTGATGTTTCCCATTACGCACATAAATGGTTGCAACACAGGTGCCAAAACATTATCTGATGCGTTTGCGGCATCAATTGCACCGCATTGCGTTGCATCAGTTACACC
This sequence comes from Candidatus Enterousia excrementavium, assembly GCA_017694175.1. GTDB lineage: Bacteria > Pseudomonadota > Alphaproteobacteria > Rs-D84 > Rs-D84 > Enterousia > Enterousia excrementavium. The sequence goes on from JADINE010000023.1 coordinate 15,932, forward strand.
CGTTGCCGCCATGGATAATTCCGCCCCAACAAATAACACAGGGGTAACTGTAATATTTGTAACCGTGCGTAATGCAGCAGTGCCGCCCATTCCCAATGCGCCCAAAAGTGCGCCAACAATTAACACACGTGCACCCTGGCGCCAAACTTTGTCAAACCATCCAGCGAATTCCAGTTTTTTTTCTTTTTCGTCCAGCGCGGCAGTTTGCTTTGCTGCATCAAAAATATATTTGGCAGTATATATAAACAAAAACAGTCCGAATCCCAACGCCAGCACTATCCACAGATTATCCACCATTGCGGTCCAAAACATTTCAGCCGCATTCCCGATAACAACAAATAACTCTTCGATATACCGGCACAGGAAACAACCGTTTGCGGACGCGATATCCCCATTGGTCACACCGATTGCGCTTAAAAAACCGTTCATGCTGGTATATGTAATTGCGTCGCCCCCAATGGCAGATGCTATATACCAAATCCCCAGCCCCAACGCAATGGCGCCCATGATAAATTGTACGGCAAATAAAATCAGTTTTTCTTTCACTTTGTTTCTTTGCCTTTATCGTCACCGTCTTTTTTTTCTTTGCCACCAGACAAGATGTTTTTACCCAAATTGGCAGCCCCCGTAATAACAGTGGTTGTTAATTTCATTGCGCTGTCGGCCAATTGTTCGCTTAATGCGTTTTCAGACGAAACGCCAAACGACCCCAGCACCATAGAAGTTACATTTGGAATTTGTTTGTATATAAAGTTTAACACATAAACCAAAATAACGCATCCGCCAATTGTCATCGCAGCCAAATTATCACCAGACAAATCGCCTTCGAAAATATTGCCTGTGGTGATAAGTTCCATAATTTCCGCCGCACTTTGCCCCGGCGCAGCAAAGAATTTTGCTATGATGGTCATAAGCACAGTATATGTTAACACCGCCGCAGCCAATGCTATGATTGCGTTTATTAATTTTTTAAACTGATCTGTGCCAACGCCTTTGCCCAACGAAGACATCCATTTTGGTGCGTCATCGCCCTTGAACGCCACCAAGATTAAGGACAACGGAAAGAAAAATGCAAAAAACGCCATTGCCACAATGATATCAGCGAAATAAAAACAGAAACGTAAAAACAGTCTGAAAAATCCAAAGAATAAATACAGTCCCAAAACAAATAAAATTATATGTTTTACAAGTGAGCCTAGCCCCAGCAATGCGTCCAATGAAAACGCTTTGTCCATAACGGCGATTCCCAAATTCATATACGATTGGAATTGGGTAATAGTTGTTTTCATAAGCATGATGATTTTATCGCGCAATTCTGGGCGATAAAAACCATCGTCATCCATTTCTGTGGGTTGATAAGACACGCGTTCATTAACCACATCCGAATCCGTTTGCAGCATATTTTGCGTGTACACAAGTGTTATATCCGCCACCGGTTCAAATGTGATTGTTGTAATAAACCGCGGCAGCATAACCCCCATACTTAAAAGAGCCAACGCCACCAAAGAATTTATAATCAACGGTTTGAAAGATTTTTGATAAAACGGGTCAGTAATACCGCCCTTCATATTTTTCCATACAGCATTTATTACATAAAACGCGAACAGCACACAAAATAAAATCACACAGAAAAACGCGAACTGTTCATAAACCGCCGCGGCCGCATCTGAAACAATTTGAAACAGGCGGTCGAACACAGGGCAACCCCAACATTGCACAGCAGAATCGATAAAAGAATTCAACGGTTGATTCATTTCTTTTTCTTCCATCCGAATGCAAGTCCAACTGTGTCGGCAATGCCTTTGCCAACTTTAATGGCCGTGTTTGCATCGCCTTTGACTTGGTTGTATAAATTGTCCATTCCCTTGCCAACATAGTCATTCAATTTACCGCGTGTCATGTTGAATATGCGGAACATTAAATAGAACGTAAGTATTGCCGACAACCACATAATGGAATGTTCACCGAAACCCATTGCGTTGTTTGCAACTGTTGGCACATTTGATGTGGCTGTACCACCGGCGGCAACAACAAATACAGACGAATTCCATTGAAACAACGCTTTAACCACTGCGATATTGATGCACAGAATAAAAGCGCACGCAATCATGGTAACAATGATTTGCTGTAAAGCCTTGGTTATTCCGCCAAACGCAGGCCAGATATCCAACCATTTATCATTGGGCTTTGCGACATAGGTCAATACTTGAAAAGGATACAACACCAGTGCCATTCCGAAGTTAAATATAGCCTGGATTATAAGCATAGCCATAAACAGGTTGCTGGCCACAAATGTGAATATCAGAATAATCCCAGTCACCACATTCAGAAAACTTTCGCCACCATGCGACATCGGGGTTATCAGACCGCGCAACCCGGTCAGCAGGAAATCAAACCCGCGTTTGATAATTTGGTTGTTTGCATGCGAGATATCAGATACCGGCTGCACCAAAAATTCGCAACTTTCCTGGGTTATCCAACCTTGTTCAACAATTGATGGCGGGCAGTCCACCTGGGGCGCGGAAACGCCGGCCTCGTTCACGGTGTTTGTTATGCTTTCCGTGTACAATGCCCCAAATTGCAAAAAGGGATTAATCAACCATTCTGTTAAATACACAGGTTTTATTTGCAGCAATACCGTTACGGCCACAATGGCGCGGATACATGGTTTAAGTGCATTGGTTGCGATTGTCATTCCATCGATACCGCCGATCATTTCCCCGCCACCAGAAAAACCAAAAAACGACACCCATGTTTTCGGGAAATACATTTTCACAACATACAACACCAGTGTTACTGCTAAAAATCCCCACACCAAAAGATAAATAATTCCATCGCCCTCGCCGACGAAAAACTCATAACCACCACTTGCCACTGCCATCAAAGCATCCAAAATCGTTGGTATAATCGGCGCCAGATTTAATGCATCAACAATCGTGTGTTCAGCGGCATGCGCGACAATTGGCGAACACAAAGTTATCGCCGCCAACGCACCCATAAACACGAATTTAAGTAATCTCATTCTCTCGTATTATTTTTATCTTTTCAATTATATCACATTTGGGGCAAAATATGGTATACTTAAAAACAATGAATTGGTTAAAAAAATTCTGGATAGTTTTTGTATCATTCCTGCCATTTACGGCGGGGGCTGCTGCGCCGTTGGTTGTTGGTGCGATTGCGGGCGTTGGTGTTATTGCCGGTTTTTCAATTTACAGAACAGCTGTGCCAGTTAACATGGCCGATGCATTGAATTTTTTTTCCAGTTGTTGGTCGTGTCAAATGTTTTCAGATGTTGTTGCAACAATTTCTGGGCTGCTGCCGCGGGCATATGATGCGATTGCGTCTGTAATAATCCCGTTTTCAGTTGTTTTAATGGCGATATGGTTTGCATGGACTTTGCTGTCTGGTTTTTTCAATTCTAAAATCCAGGGTCCGCTTTCACTGGCAAGTGATTTTGGAACGAAATTTATAAAACTGGGTTTTGTTGCGGCGCTTTTGGCAATACCGCTGCCACGCCTGATTACAAACATAGTGATTGAACCGGTCTTTAATGTAGGCTTGTCGCTGAACAGGGCGATTGCCGGTAACGACGAATTTGCAACATGCGTTGTTGCAACGGCTGTGGCCGATCCGATGGCGGCCAGTGTTGATGCCGCTGAATCGGGGGCATTTTCGCCGCGGTTGCGTCACAATTTAACGTGTGAAATTGCCAACGTTCATCAAATGACCGGACTGGGTATGACTGTTGGGTGGACTATGTTGAACATGGCATTTAACGAAGAATACATGCATCATATTGTTTGGGATATACCGTTTTTCCCGAACATTCCGATTTTTCTGGCGGGTGCACTAATATTGTTACTGTTTTTCTTTGCACTATTGCCAATACCGGTGTATTTCTTGGAAGTATTGATAAAACTGGGCATGGATTTAATTATGTTGCCGTTCATGTTGTTGTCCTGGCTGTTCAAAGGCTGGAAAATTTTCCCAGACGGTGGCGGTAATATTAAAAAAATGATAGATGATGTAATCCAGGCAACCGCCGGAATTGCGCTTATTGGCGTGTTTGTTACATTTGCAGTAATGTTTTTGAACGCAGTGTTTGGCAAATGGGCGGGTGCGGACAGATTGGCCCTTGCACTGTCTGAAAACGATTCGACAATTTTGATGGATGGGCTTCTTTTGCGCAACGACAGCATAATAACGATTATTTTAATGGGTTTATTCATTGCGATGTTCATGACAATGATACCAGCCTTGGTCAAAGCACTGTTTGCAAATGTTTCTGTACCGCTTTCTTTCTACGAATCGACGAAAAAAGCATTGGGCAGTGCGTGGGGAAACGCGAAAAAATGGTACGACTCACTAAAAAAATAAAAAATCAAGTGCTTTATTTAATGCCACCCCCTTTTTTGTGCCATCCGAATCTGATATAATTCACAGTAATGAAGCAGTTTCCGATTCTTTATTGGCCACGAAAAACAGCCGCTGATGCGGATTATCAGTTGGCGCGCAAGGTTATAAATAACGCGGCGGGCGTTATGCCTGATGTTATTACGGGTGATATAGATTTAATGGAAGTATTGGAAAAAAATCCGAATGCCACGATATATTATCCTGTATTTTGCGAATCAACGGGTTGGTGGGGCGAATTGTTGGGTTCGTCGGCCGCTGTAACCGATAAATTAATTATATCACCGGAATGTCAGTTAATGGTTATTGAAACGGTGCATTCATCGCGTGGCGCGTCTTCGCGCGGGAAAAATCAGTTGCTGGCGGCGGAAATATACCCTGCCAGTGGTTTTTTCAAAAAAATGAATTCAGGCATCGCAACGGTTGCAGATATGTTGGCAACTGATGCAGGCACAATTTTGGCGCTTTTCACAGGGCGCAGTCCGACTCAGTTTATAAATATACTGGAATCAACCGGCAATTCATATTTGGGATGTATTGGCCGGTATTAATATGTTATTATTGCTTGATTTCTGGAAAAATACTTGTATAATTTTCGGGCTTATGAAAATAAAAGGGTAAAACGATGAAAAAAGGGATTCATCCAGAATACTATGAAATCAATGTCACAATGACAAACGGCAAAACCGTTAAAATGTATTCTTCGGTTAACAAAGATTTGGTGTTGTCCACGGATAATTTGAATCATTCCGCCTGGACGGGTCAGCGCAATAACGCCAGTGAAAAGGGGCAACGTGCTGCCGAATTCAAAAACAAATTTGCTGGGTTCAAATTTTAATATTAACATATATTGCGCGGGGGCGTGGCAATGGAACTGTTGATAAAAGGTTCAACCGAATTAAACAAAATGTTTATGGCGCTTCAACGCACTGCAACTGGATTGCGCCACGATTTTGGCGAGGTTGAAAACCTTCAACAATCCTTGCACGGTGCCCGCGACTTTGTAAAGAAAGCCGCCGCAAGAATAGAAGAAAGCATTCTGTCTGATTTATTATTGGTTCGTCCGGCGGCGGGTTTACTTACCCCGAATGTTACGCACGAAGGCGCGTCACGCGATGAATTTGTGTTGGCGTTGTCTGGTGCATCTAATTTTGTTCGTGCGAATCCGCATTTTGCGATTTCTTTGGCGTTGCGTTCGAATGACGAAACAAAAATCGCGCTTGTGTATTCTCCGATTGACGAACGCTTGTATTACGCGGAACAGGGGCGCGGTGCCTATGTGTTTTCTGCGTATCATTCTGCGCGTGTGCGTGTATCTAATTTATCAGAAGTGTCGGATTTAACGGTTGCGTATAATACCAGTGGTAACGTTAAAACAATTGGTGATGTGCGGCGTACTGGGTGCCCGGCGCTGGATTTGGCATGGGTTGCATCTGGCAAATTTGATGCATTTGTGTCTGATCCGTTGGATTATGCTGAAATTGCGGCGGGCGAATTGTTGGTACGCGAAGCGGGCGGCAAAATTCGTATGGATTCAGAACTTGTTGCCACCAATGGCCATGTTGAATTATAAAAATTACCGCCACATGGCGGTTTTTTATTTTTCGAAACTTGCAAACAGGGAATAAATATCTTAGAATTTGCAAGACATGAAATTCAAAAAAATATTACGCGTTTTTATAAACATACTGTTTTGGGGATTTGTATTCGGCATTGCCGCGATTGCGGTGGTGATTTTTATTCATGGCCGCGATTTGCCAGACTATAAGAAATTGGCAACATATGCGCCACCTGTTGCAACGCGTTTGTACGCCTCGGATGGCAGTTTGTTAAAAGAATACGCCGAAGAACGTCGGGTGTTTATCGATTTTGCGGATTTGCCACCGCAATTGGTTAATGCCTTTGTCGCGGCCGAGGATCAAAATTTCTGGACGCATCCTGGTATTGATATCCAGGGCATAACCCGTGCATTGGTAAACAATGGGTTGCATTTGTTGGGCTTTGACGCGCGTTTTTCAGGCGCATCAACAATTACACAACAGGTTGCAAAGAATTTCTTTTTAACATCTGAACGTACCATTTCGCGCAAGATAAAAGAAGCCATTCTTGCCATGCGTTTGGAACGCACGTTTTCGAAACAGCACATTTTGACTTTGTACATGAACCAGATTTATCTGGGCGCGCGCGCATATGGTGTTGGTTCGGCTGCGTTGATGTATTTTAATAAACCTGTATCCGAGTTAACTTTATCAGAATGCGCATTTTTGGCTGCTTTGCCAAAGGCGCCCAATAATCGCGAAAAGGCAATTGAACGCCGTAATTATGTTTTGCGTCGCATGGTGGAAGAAGGGTATATAACCCAAACAGATGCCGATGTTGCCGCCGCCGAAACATTGAATATCAACAGCGGTTTCACCGAACAAATGGATGAAGATTTTCAATATTTTGCCGAAGATGTTCGCCGGCAACTGTTAAACGAATTGGGGCGTGAAACGCTGTATAACCAGGGTTTGTACATAAAAACAACAATTGTCCCGGAATTACAACATGCGGCCAGTGCGGCACTGAACAAAGAATTGGATAATTACAATTCCATTCGTGGCGAAGATGAACCGAAATTACAGGGCGCAATCATTGTGATGAATCCGCACACAGGACGCATTTTGGCAATGTCTGGGGGGCGTTCTTTTGCGGAAAGTTCGTTTAATCGTGCAACCCAGGCTATGCGTCAAATCGGCAGTACGATAAAACCATTTGTATATTTGGCTGCGTTGGAACGTGGCACTTCGCCCGAGGCTTTAATTCTTGACGCGCCAATTGTTGGCTGGCGCGCTGATAATACGCTTTGGAAGCCTGAAAATTATGATAAAAAATTCCTGGGGGATATTCCTTTGCGTTATGCGTTGGAAACATCGCGCAATGTGCCAGCGGTTCGCATGGTGCAAAGTTTGGGTGTTGAAAACGCTATCGAGGTTGCCCAGCGTTTTGGTGTGTATCCACAAAACCTGGAAAATGTTAATTTATCCATGGCATTGGGCTCGGGCGAAACAACGTTGCAGCGTTTGGTGTTGGGATATTCGGCGTTTGTAAATGGTGGTTACGTGATTCAGCCGAAATTAGTGGACTATATCCAGGACAGATATGGTCACACATTGAACACAGGGGCGCCCGAGTTAATTGAATGGCAGCCTGATTTATTACCACCAGAAAAAATTTCAACCCAGCAACCATTATCAGATCCGCAAAGTTTGTACCAAATGGTGTCGATTTTACAGGGTACTGTTGAACGTGGCACAGGACGCCAGGCCCGTGTGCCGGGGCATACAATTGCTGGGAAAACCGGCACAACAAATGATGTAAAAGATATTTGGTTCGTCGGCTTTTCAAAAAATTTAATTGCTGGGGTATATTTGGGATATGATATGCCGGCGCCGCTGGGGCGTGGTGCAGGCAGCCACATGGCGGCACGCGTATTCGCAGATTTTATGAAAACGGCCCTGGCGTATGAAACGAACCAACCGTTTTCAGTACCAGATGGCATGACTTTTGTGCGTGTCAACAGAATGACGGGTGTTGCCGCTGCCCAGGATCCTAACGGCACCATTATTACCGAGGCATTTAAACCAGGCCAATCACCCAATCCTGCAAAAAAGCAAAATGCGGCTCAATCGGGGCCAGTTGTGGGTGGCGTCTTTTAACAGTTAAAAAAGGTGGTGAAAATGAAAAAATTGTTTGTGATATTTGCTTTGTGTTTAACGGCGTGCGGTAATGATTATGAAAATATGATGCAGTGCGATACGTATGATGTTCAATATAATATGTCGGATGATGGCGAAGCGTTGGATGCACTGGTGAACGGTCAAAAAGTATCGTTACAGATTGCAATATCTGCATCTGGTGTGCGATATGTTGGTGAGCTGGGTGGCGAATTGTTGACATTATGGAATCATGGGTCTGATTGGATAATGTTTTTCAATGAAGATACGCCAATCGAGTGCAGCGTTAAATAATTTTTGTTTTGTGATATTTATGTGGTAAAATATTCGCGTAAGTGAAAGGAGTTTTTTTATGCTGACTTCGCTGTATCCAGAATTTTTTACCAGTGGTTGGGCGCAGTTTGCCTGTGGTTTTGGCGCAGCATTTTTAATAATGCTTGTATTCGGGCGGCCGTTTATACGCATGATGCACAGAATTCAAAAACGTGGCCAGCCAATCAGTGAAAATGTCCCAGTCGAACACAGAAAAAAAGCAGGCACCCCAACAATGGGCGGGCTGTTAATTATCGTGGCAATAATTATTGCCAGTTTGCTGTTTATGCCGCTTGCAAATAATGATATGGCGTGGGTGGCGTTGCTGTCGCTTGTTATGTTCGGTGCAATCGGATTTGCAGATGATTATAAAAAAGTTGCCACACAATCGAAAAAGGCATCAAATGGTTTGTCGCCAATGTTTCGATTGGGATTGGAAGCGTTATGTGTTGTTTTATTGGCATATTTAATTGACTCAACATTCCCAGACCGCATTGCGGAATTATCGTTGGCTCTGCCGTTCCAGGTTTTTATACCGTTGGGTGTTTTTTATTATGTGTTTGCATATTTTGTTATCGCAGGCAGCGCGAATGCGGCAAACATCACAGATGGACTGGATGGAATGTTGGCAAAATTATACATGCCTGTGTTATTGGTTTTGGTCGTAGCATTGTATCTTATTACGCGTGCTGGCGCTTCGCCCGCAATTTTAATGACCGAAGCCAGCGGTATGTACGCTGTGCTTGGCGCGGCCTTTGGCGCAGTGTTGGGATTTTTGTGGTTCAATGCAAAGCCTGCATCGATATTTATGGGTGATGTGGGGTCACTTGGACTGGGGGCGTTTATGGGGACTGTTGCGATGCTGTTGCGGTCTGAAATAATACTGGCTGTTGCGGCTGGTATGATGGTTTTAATTTTGTTATCTTCGTTTATACAAACAATGTGCTTTAAAATAACGCGTAAATTCACTGGCACTGGGCGTCGTGTGTTTTTGCGTGCCCCGTTACATCACCATTTCGAAGAATTGGGATGGGCTGAAACAAAAATTGTTGAAAGATTTTTTATCGCATCGATACTGTTTTCGGGTGTGGCATTGGCTTTATTAAAATTCGCATAAACACAGAAAGATATGTTAAAACGTACAGAAGAAAGTAAACTGACCAGTTGGTATTTTGAAATAGACCGTCGATTGTTGGCCTATGTGTTGGTTATGTTTGTTATAAGTATTTTGTACGTGATATCAGCCGGTTCGGTGGCGGCTGAACGTATTGGCCAGTCGTGGAATTTTTTTCTGGTCAAAGCAATTCCGTTTTACATACTTGGCTTGGGAACATTGTTGGCAGCCAGTGCGTTAAATAAAAAATGGGTATTGCGAATTTCATGGTTGAATGTTGTTGTTGGACTGGCGTTATTGTTGGTGACGTTGGTTGCGCCGCATGTTATTAATGGTTCGAACCGTTTTGTTTCGCTGGGTTTTGCAAATGTTATGCCGGCCGATATTATGAAGCCTGGATTTATAATGGTTACGGCGTGGTTTTTGGCCAAAATGCGTGACGCGTATGGCGACGATATATTTTTTAACAAAGCGGCCTGGCAATTCAAATGGCTGTCCTGGTGGCCGTATCTGGGGGTGTTTGCCGCAATGTTGGCGATAATATTTACACATCCTGATTTGGGTACGTCTGTTTTATATTTGGCAGTCTTTGGTGCAATGTTGTTTATTGCAGGATTACCGTATGTGACATTGCCAATCATAGCGGTGGCTGGCATCGGATTGGTTGGCCTGGCATTTTTGACTATGCCGCACGTGCATAATCGTATAGTTGCATTTTTCACCGGCACAGGCGACACATATCAGGTGGACAAATCAATTCAGTCCATTCAAAATGGGGGTTTGTTTGGCCAGGGTGACGGTGCGTTTGTAAAACAATCTTTGCCCGACGCGCACACAGATTTTATTTTTGCTGCCATTGCCGAAGATGCCGGTGCCATTGTTGCGTGTGGATTGATTATATTTTTGATGTTGGTAATACGTCGTCTGGTTGTTGATGCAACAAACGCCCGCGATAAATTTGTGTTCTATGCGGCGGGTGGCACGGCGGCATTATTTGGCGCCCAGGTATGTATTAATTTGATGTCTACGTTGAATTTGTTCGCGCCAAAGGGCATGACACTGCCGTTCATATCATATGGGGGCAGTTCGTTGCTGGCGTATTCTCTGTTGTTTGGGATGTTGTTGGCAATTATTCGCGAAGATAAATGGAAATAAATGCCTTGGTTGAAATATCATATCTGGGTGATATAATTCACATATAGTTATTTACAAAGAGTTAACAGTTATGAAAATTTGGATTGCAACAGGTGGCACAGGTGGTCACGTATTCCCAGCATTAAGTGTGGCAGATGAATTATCTGCCCGCGGTCACAGGGTTATAATTTCGCGTGATGGGCGTGTAAAAAAAATGGTGGCGAATGGCGCGCCACGCGGTGCCAAAGTGGTTGGCGTTTGGGCGTCTGGTGTTGGCGCAAAAAGCAAACTGCATCAAATTATCGCATTGTTTAAAATTTCTGTATCGGCGGCATGGCTGGCGGTGCGTTTTATGTTTGCGCGTCCTGCACGTGTTGTGGCATTTGGCGGGTATGCATCTGTGCCGGCTGTGTTCGCGGCGCATCTGTGGCGAATTCCAACCTTTTTGCACGAACAAAACGCAGCAATAGGTCGCGCAAATAAATTTTCTTTGCGCTGGGTAAAAACATTAATGACAAGTTTTCCATCTGTATCGGGCATACCGAAAAACACTGCGGCACGTGTGGTGTATACAGGATTGCCTGTGCGCCATGAATTTATATCAGCGGCCGGGGCGCCATTGCCATATGCGTCAAAGTTATTAATAACAGGCGGATCACTGGGGGCGCAAATTTTGGATGATGTTGTACCTGCGGCGATTTTACAAATGAAAAACAAAAAGATTTTTGTAACGCATCAAACACGTCCTGAAAATGTTGCGCGATTGCAAAAATTGTATGCAGATAACAAAATTCACGCGAATGTTTTATCGTTTATTCATGATATGGCGGGAACCATAGTTGATTCGGATTTGATAATCGGGCGCAGTGGTGCCAGCACAGTTGTTGAATTGGAAACGATTGGGCGGCCTGCGATATTGGTTCCATTAAATATTAATCCAGACCAGGCGGCCAATGCGGAAAGTTTTGCGCGCCTAGGCGGTGGATTTGCAGTGCCCCAGGAAAAGTTTACACCAAAATGGTTGGCTGCGACATTAACAGATTTGTTTGATAACCCGGCACGCCTGGAAAAAATGGCAAAAAAATCCTTGGTTGAAAACAACGCAGTTCAAATAATTTGTGATGAAATAACAAAATAATCTGAAAACGCATTTTTCCGCTTGCGTGCGATTCGTCATTTGTTCTATGATGAATATCAGGAAGGAAAGGAAAATGCGACATATTGCAGTTTCTGTATTATCGCTGTTGGTTGTTTTGCCTGCGTTTGCTGATGCGCGTTTGCCGGTTGTGAATGTTGCGTCTGCGGGGATTTCTGCGCGTGCAGCGTTCGGTGAACCGATTGTGCAAACACACAAAACGGTTGAAAAAGCCTCTGTCAACATTGCGGATAATTCAACAAAATCTGTCACAGAACCGGTGAATACAAATGCAAAAGTTGTCGCACGCAGTGCTGCACCTGTTGTGCAAACAGCGTCGGCGAAAAATACATCTGCTGATGCAGGCGGGCAAATTATTGCGGCGAATGATGTGTTAATGCCGCGTCGGCCCAGTGATGATTTGTGGGCAAAAAATACATCTGCGTCTGATGTTGTTCCATTAAGATTACCCACCCCGGACGAGTTTTCTGTTATTCGTTCTGATGCCGCATTACCCGAAGAAAGTTTGAATGATTCTGCGCCTGTAACGTATGCGCAAACACGCACGACGTCTGTTGCACCTGTGGCGGCGACAACGGCGCCTTTGTCGGAATTGGATGCCCAGATTGCACGCCTGAATGAATTACAGCGCAGGGCGGATGAAAGTGTTAATACTGATTTTGCACGCGTGGCAGTGGATAAACCTGTCTTGACAGAACGTGCGCCATCTGCGGCGCGGCGTGAAACGCGCGGTGTTGTTGCGCGCCCATCCGTGGCCAGAACTGCAAGTGCTGAACCCGCGGCAAAAATTGCGGCGAGCACAACAACGCACGATGACACAGACGATGTAAAACTGTCGCAAATGGTTGTGCCGATGGACGATATGACGGACGACGTTGTTGTTCGTGCTGTAAAGCGGGCGGAATCGCCACGAATTGCATCTGTGCGCGATGATATGACCAAAATGTCGCCCAGTGAATTACGTCGTGCATTCAGAAAAACGTTTTTATCGGAAAACAAACATCTTTCCACTTTTCAAATAGATGACAGGTTTGATGTTGCCAGCGATATGACAGAAAACGCCATGGGATTTACATCTGCGCGTGATTTATCCGAAGCGGGCGGAATTCGTCCATTGGAAATAAAAATTAATTTCCGTAACGAAGATGCCGCATTGTCGCGCGATAATTATAATTTGTTAACTGAATACGCCGGAATTGTATTAAGTAATCCAACACGTGCGATTCAGGTTTCTATTCCGCAAAGTGTTACCACAGATTCTGATGCGCGCAAATTGGCTGCACGCCGTTTGGCCATAGTGGAACAGGTTTTGCGTGATAACGGAATATCAGAACAACGTATTTTGCCAGTGTTATCTCAGCGTGACGAAGAGGGGCTGGTTTTGCGTATGATATCATTGGATCAATTTGAAACATTAACAAAACGTCAACGTGATGTGTTTGGCGACACGATAAGTAAAAAAACATACAGAAGTATGTCGTGGTAAGTTTATGCTTTGGTCGCGCAACTGTGGGGGTTAAGAAAGTTGCGCGATTTTCTATTGAATTTTTGTTTCCATCTGCGTGTCCGTTGTGTGGCACGCCTGTTTCAATTAATGGTGAACTGTGTGCAGATTGTTGGACTGCGTTTAATTGGATTGGTCGACCATGTTGTGAAAAGTGCGGTTATCCATTCCCTGCGGATTTGGATTTAGGCTTGCATCCATTGTGTCCAAATTGTGCATCAGGTGGATGTGTTTTGGATTTAATTCGCAGCGCATGTGTGTATGATGACGCATCGCGCGCAGCGGTGTTACCATTCAAACACGCATCACGGATAAGTTATGCAGCATTTATGTCGCGTGCGATGATATGGGCTTTGCGTGATGTTGATATTGCGCCAGATGTTGTAATGCCTGTACCGTTGGCGTGGCGCAGATTGTTTCATCGCGGTTATAATCAGGCCACTTTACTTGCGCGACCAATATCGCGTGCATTTGGTGTGCCAATGGATACAAACAGCATTCGCCGCAAATACAGGCCAGATATGGGGCATAAAAATCCGGCACAGCGTGCAGAAAATATCCGTGGAGTATTTCAAGTCGTGCGCCCTGATAAAATTCGCGGTCGGAAAATTTTATTGGTTGATGATGTTATGACAACCGGCGCAACGTTTGCTGAATTGCGCAGAGTATTACTGCGTGCCGGTGCATCTGCGGTATACGGTGTGACATTTTGCCGCACTGTTCGCGCGATATAATTTTTTCAATTAACTTTTTGATTGCTTGTGTTTACAAAAGATTTAAGCATGTGGCGCGTATGGCTTTCGAATTCCTGTTGAATAACTTTTTGTGAACACATTGTGATAAGCGTTTCCAGTTTTTCCGCCAAAGTAACGCGGCGTGTGCGTGAAGTTGGTTTTGCAGCCTTTTTATCAAATACAGCCCGCGTAGCAGTCGCAACCAATTCTTCGTCAACATAAAATTCGTACCGAACGTAACTGTTTTTTTGATCAGTGTGCGAATACAACGAATATAATTCGAACACAGTTAAATCCCCATTTTCATCAATGTATTCGAACGAATATATGGATTCGGTCGGACTGTTGTGCACAGAAATATACCGTGTGGGAATAATCGTAAACAGAAAATAAAATAACGTGTCTGTCATACGCACCATCGTATTACAAAGCCCGGATTTGTCAAGGATATTATAACAATGCCTTGAATTTTATTTTTTATCTGCTAGGATTGACGGGATATAATTCTAGCGGGGTACAACAATGAAAATTGAATTGGGCAAAAACATAAACACGCGTGAAATGGAAACCAAAATTCAGCAATTTTGGGATGCTAATAATTTTTGGGACAACGATGTTAAATCGGACAAACCGCCGTTTTGTGTAATGATGCCGCCACCAAACGTGACGGGAAATCTGCACATGGGACATGCGCTGAACAATGTTTTAACAGACATTATGTGCCGGTATAAACGCATGTGTGGATACGATGTTTTGTGGCAACTGGGCACAGACCATGCGTCAATTGCGACCCAATTGTTGGTTGAACGCGATTTATCAAAACGCGGAATAAATCCCCGCAGTTTAAGCAAAGAAGAATTATTAAAAACCGCCTGGGCATGGAAAGCGGACAAAGGCGGCCAGATTATAAATCAATTACACATATTGGGTGTGACGCCGGCGTGGTCGCGCGAACGTTTCACTATGGACGAAGGGCTGTCGCACGCGGTGACAAAACTGTTCGTCAAAATGTATAACGAGGGTATAATTTACCGCGCAAAACGTTTGGTGAACTGGTGCCCGAAACAACAAACATCAGTTTCTGATTTAGAGGTTGAAACCCGCGAAGAACATGGAAAATTCTACTATTTCAATTATCCGTTGGTGGGTGGCGGCACTGTTGAAATTGCAACCACGCGTCCAGAAACATTGTTCGGCGACCAGGCAATCGCAGTGCACCCAGAAAATGAAAAATTAAAACATTTAATTGGGCGTCGTGCGATAATTCCATTAACAAATATCGAGATACCAATCATTGCCGATGAACACGCCGATCCGGACAAGGGTACAGGCGCTGTGAAAATTACCCCTGCCCATGACTTTGACGACTGGGAAGTTGGCGTCCGCCACAACCTGACCCCGGTAAATATTTTAACCCCGGATGCAAAATTGAATGATAATCCGGTGGTGCCTGAAAAATATCGTGGCATGGACAGATTTGCCGCACGCGCAGAAATTGTTGCGGATATTGAGGCGGCCGGCCTGTTGGTGAAAATAGAAGATAAAATTATCCCAACCCCGTATTCTGAACGTGGCGGCGTGGTGGTTGAACCGTATTTAACAGACCAATGGTTCGTGGATACGACCAAACTGGTTGCCCCCGCCATAGACGCCGTTGAATCCGGTAAAATTAAATTCATGCCAGAACACAGATATAATCTGTATATGTCCTGGATGAAAAATATCCGCCAGTGGCCAATTTCGCGTCAGTTATGGTGGGGACACCGTATACCTGCGTGGTATGATGCGGACGGCAATGTATACGTTGCAGAAACTGAATCAGACGCCGTAAAACAATCAGGCGGTCGTGAATTAACACGTGATTCAGACGTGTTGGATACATGGTTTTCGTCTGCGCTGTGGCCATTTTCCACATTGGGTTGGCCGGACGAAACGCCTGAATTAAAACGCTATTACCCGACAGATTTGTTGTACACGGCCGCAGATATTATATTTTTCTGGGTTGCGCGTATGATAATGATGGGCATGTATGTTATGGGCGACGTTCCGTTTAAAACTGTGAATTTCCACGGCTTAATTCGTGACGCCCATGGCCAAAAAATGTCAAAGACCAAGGGCAACGGCACAGACCCATTGGTCGTTATTGAAAAATTTGGCGTGGACGCATTGCGTTATTGGGTTGCAACCGCCCCAATTGGCACAGATATCAGATACAGCGAGGAAGAAATCAAACGCGGTTCAAAACTGTTAACAAAATTGTGGAATGCGTCGAAATATGTTCTGATGAATTTAACTGATTTTGAACCAAACGCCGCCGCGCCCGTTGCGATTGAAAACAGATTTATCGAAGACAGATGGGTACTGTCCGAATTAAACGCAGCCATCGCAGATGTGCGCAAACATTTGGATAAATACGACAATTGCAATGCGCGTGCTGCATTGGATACGTTTTTCTATGAAGTGTTCTGCGACCAATACCTGGAATTTATCAAAGACAGATTTTGGTCACCTGAAAAATACAGCGCGGAATCAAAACTGTCGGCACAATGGACATTGTTCGAAGTGTTGCGCGCCATTATTGGCATGTATGCTCCATTCATTCCATTCCAAACCGAAGAATTGTGGCAACAGATTTATAAACCGTTCGAAGGTGGCGAAACATTGCACCTGACTGCGTTCCCATCGCCGGCCGCCGCGCGCGATACAGATGTGTCTGAAATGCAGATTGCGCTGGACATATTAAAAACAGTTCGCACCATGCGCACAGAACGGAAAATCGGCAATGGGGCAAAACTGGAAACATTGACGATTCCGGCCGACACACCATCTGGATTGCATGGCGTGATAAAATCTGCTGCACGTGCAAATGAAATTATTCTGGGTGACACAATTGATTTCGTTGTTGCCGCCGCACCACAATCCAAAGGTGAATAAATTGACACAAAAATTGATTGAAAAACGCGTATTACAGGCGTATCAGTGCGACCGCTATGGATATGTTCGCCCGTTAATATTGATGAATGAATTACAGGGCGTCGCCGATACACACGCAGAAATTCTGGGGTGTGGGCGCACATATTTGTTGACGCATGATATGGCATGGGTTGTTACGCATTACCTGGTTGATATTATCGAAGACCCCCGCGAAGGCGAAGAATTATCGTTCATAACATGGCCGTCTGCACACGATGTGCTGCGTGCCACCCGTGATTTCGAGGTTCGCGGCGCAGACGGTCGCCTTTTGGTGCGCGCAACGTCCCAGTGGGTGTTGATTGATATGGCGCGTCGTCGCCCGTTAAAATTGGACGAAAATTTACCATATTGGGAAATTATTCCTGAACGTGCATGGGACGTACCGTTTGAAAAGTTTCCTGATTTCACACCGACAAAAACGCATACTATGAAATGCAGATTTGACGATATTGACGTGAATCAGCATATTAACAACGCAGTGTATGCAGTATGGGCAACTGAAAGCGTTGGTTATGTATACCGAAATCAGCATAAATTAAAACGCTTGGAATTAAATTTCAAAAAAGAAATCAGTCCCGACACCCCTGAAATTGCGGTTGATGTTATGATAGACGGCCTGACCAGCCACCATAAAATAAAAACCGGTGATACAGTCCACGCAGATGTTATCTGCACCTGGACAGAAATGAAATAATTCGGTTAATGCCCACCCCGTCGCAGAATAAGTTCCCCTCCGTTGGAGGGGTGGGCGCAGTCCGGGGTGGTTAGAGATTGCGAGAATATGTTTCCTTGCTTTCTTGTTATTGTTGCCACCATGGCGCGACAATGAATACCATAAAAAAATCGCCAATTGGCGATTTTTTAATTTGCTGCATTCACAGCCAATCTTTTACGACCCGCTGCACGACGACGATTCAAAACATCGCGGCCGCCCTTGGTCGCCATCCGTTCGCGGAACCCGTGCGTACGCACGCGGCGCGTCTTAGATGGTTGATATGTACGTTTTGTTGCCATAATAAAATCCTTTTGTGCCCCTATTTAATCATATGATTTATAAAAACGCAACATTTTTATTTAGATTTTACCAAACCCAAAGATTTTAACCCTTGAAGCATCAAGTAGTATATAAATAACGCTGTAAAAAGCCGCCAGAATGGTAAAAACATGTCTTGTTCCTTTTGGTAAAAATAATACCACTAAATAGTGATTTGTCAATGTGTTTTTTGGGGTTTATTTCTTGACCAAAACCGTAAAAATTTGCTATTCTTTACTTGTTAAAAAACAGGGGAAAACCAAGTATGTCAGAAACAAATAATATCAATGAAATAAATGAAATAAAAATCCCACAATCATCGCTGGAACACGAAATGCGTACAAGTTTTTTGGACTATGCGATGTCGGTTATTGTTGATCGTGCGTTGCCTGATGTTCGTGATGGTTGTAAACCGGTGCACAGACGTATTTTATACGTTATGAACGATGTTGCGCCTGCAACCAAGGCAACGGTTAAATCTGCGCGTATTGTCGGTGATGTTATGGGTAAATATCACCCCCACGGCGACAGTTCTATATACGAAGCCATGGTTCGCATGGGCCAGGATTTTTCCATGGGTGAAATGTTGGTCCAGGGTCAGGGTAACTTTGGTTCGCGCGACGGGGACAAGGCCGCTGCCATGCGTTATACCGAAGCGCGCCTGTCTAAACTGGGCGCGTCCATGATGGACGATTTGGACAAAGACACTGTTGATTGGCAACCAAACTTTGACGGCACATTACAGGAACCTGTTGTATTGCCGACCAAATTCCCGAATTTTTTAGTAAACGGTGGCTCTGGTATTGCGGTTGGTATGGCGACAAATGTTCCGACATATAACCTGGGTGAAATTTGCAACGGTATTTTGGCGATATTGGATAACCCTGATTTATCAGACGATGAATTATTCGGCATAATCCCGGGGCCCGATTTCCCAACGGGTGCGGTTATCATGGGGCGTGCCGGCGCGTACAAAGCGCACACAACTGGGCGCGGTTCAATCATAGTTCGTGCAAAAACGCACATGGAAACATTCCATGATCATCCTGCGATTGTTGTTGATGAAATCCCGTACCAGGTCAATAAATCGCAATTGATTATGAAAATCGCGGAACTAAGCAAAGATAAACGTATCGAGGGTATTGCCGAAATCCGCGATGAATCATCCAAAGAAGGCCTGCGTATAGTTATCGAATTAAAACGCGATGCGATTCCCGATGTTGTGCTGAATCATTTATTCCAGTACACGGAAATGCAGACGAATTTCCCGGTTAACATGATGGCGTTAAATCGCGGCCGCCCGATGTTGTTCAATATTCGTGGTGTTTTGGATGCGTTCATAGATTTCCGATGCGAGGTTATTCGTCGTCGTACCATATTTGATTTGAACAAGGCTCGCAATCGTGCACATACGTTGTTGGGGCTGTCGGTTGCCGTTGGCAATTTGGACGAGGTTATCGAACTAATTAAATCCAGCGCCAATCCGGACGAAGCGCGCACCGCATTAATTTCCCGCGGTTGGCGTGCGTCTGATATTGAAAATTACATTCAATTAATTGACGATCCGAACACAGAATACAAAGACGGCATGTTTTATATGTCCGAAGACCAGGCCCGCGCAATTCTGGAATTACAATTGCATCGCCTGACCGGATTGGAACGCGATAAATTGCACGCTGATTTGGTGGATTTGGGCGCCCAGATAAAAGATTTGTTGGATATTCTGGGCAGTCACGCGCGCATTATTCAAATCATTCGTGACGAAACAACAATGGTTCGCGACAATTGGGCCAGCCCACGCCGCACTGAAATTTCCGACGCTGAAATCGATATCGATGTCGAAGATTTAATCGCGCGCGAAGATATGGTTATCACTGTTTCCAACACAGGATACATCAAACGTGTGTCACTGGATACATACCGTGCACAAAAACGCGGGGGCAAGGGTCGAAACGCCATGACGACCAAGGACGACGATTATGTGATTCAGGTATTCGTGGCCAACACACATACGCCATTGTTATTTTTCTCGTCCCGCGGGATATGCTATAAATTAAAAACCTATAAATTGCCCGAGGCCGCCGCCGCCGCCAAGGGTCGCCCACTGGTAAACTTGTTGCCGTTGGAAAATGGCGAAACAATCACAGCAATATTACCAGTGCCCGAGGAAGATGTTGCCGCCGCCGCCGCGTCTGGCAAAGAACATTTCCTGATGTTCGCGACTGCATCCGGCACAGTTCGCCGCAATCGCACGTCTGATTTTGATTCAATTCGTGCCAATGGAAAAATTGCCATGAAATTGGACGACGGCGACAGTTTGATTTCTGTTTTACCGTGCACAGACGACCAGGACGTATTCCTGGCAACCTATCGCGGGCGTTGCATACGATTCCCTGTGTCTGAAATTCGCGTATTCGCGGGCCGTAATTCGACCGGCGTGCGTGGCATGACTTTGGGCGCAGACGATAAAATCATTGGCATGGCCATGCTGAACCACGGTGAATCAGACGCGTCTGTTCGCGCTGCGTACATCAAACAATCGCGTGCCGCACGTCGTGCCGCCACCGGCATAGAAGAAGAATCCGACGGCGAAGAAGAAGCCACAACATTGACCCTGACCGATGAACAAATGGCGCAGATGGCTGCGAATGAACAGTTTATCCTGACTGTGTCTGAAAACGGATTTGGTAAACGCACGTCGTCGTATGAATACCGCACGACCCATCGTGGTGGCGGCGGATTTACTAATATCAAATTAGGTGGTAAAAATACGGCTGTGGCTGGTTCGTTCCCTGTGGCTGATGATAATGATATCATCATGGTGACGGACGGCGGAAAAATCATTCGTACACCTGTGCGCGATGTTCGCATAGCGGGTCGCAGCACTGCGGGTGTAACATTGTTCCGCACGGCCGAAAACGAACGCGTGGTGTCCGCCATTTCGATTTTAAGTGACGAAGGCGAAGCAGCCGAGGTTGAATCCGAGGCCGCAGAACACCCAACCGAACAACAACAATAACATAACCCCAGGGGGCCGGCATGGATAATGAATATTTTGCATCGATTAACGAAGTATCAAAACGTTTGTCTGTGCCGGCACATACCCTGCGTTATTGGGAAAAACAATTTCCAATCATTGTCAGGCCAACAACCGGGGCAGGGGGACGGCGGTATTATCGTGCGGAAACAGTCGACAGATTGGTTGTAATTCGCGATTTGCTGTACAAACATGGATTGACCATAGCGGGGGTAAAAAAATTATTACGCGACGGTAATTTTCCTGCGTCTGCCGACGAATTTGTCCACGATGTCTCAGACGCGCGCCCCGTGGCCCCGACGACTGTGCCGGCGGTGGATAACGCACATCTGGCGCATGCAATCAGTTTATTGGAACGTGCGCGTGATTTATTAAAAAATTCATAAAATAAAATGCGCCATTGGCGCATTTTATTTTTGCTTTTGTTGTAATTTTAGAATTCGATTTTGATGGTGGCGTATACGTGCATCGCGCCAATCGTGACATATTTTGTTCCAGTTCGCACGATACAATTCCATCTGGGGCATTTTTGCAACAGAATCAGCATGAATACTGTCGCGCACCAATTGGTTTAATTTGTCGCGCCGCGCGGTCATTTCACG
>JADINE010000024.1 GCA_017694175.1 Candidatus Enterousia excrementavium
ATTCGGGACAAAAAACAACTCTGAATACAACACGTTATTGGAAACAGTTCGCGCAAATTATAACGAATATCACACCGCGCAAAATAAATTAACCGAACTGCAACAAATGTTGGAAAAATCGGCCACAGAACGTGAATTTTTGGAACACAATGTCCGCGAATTGGAATCTTTGAACGTTCAACCGGGCGAAGAAAACGAATTGGCCACCAAACGCGCCACCATGATGAACGCGGAAAAAGACGCGGCAATTTTATCCGACGCCGTTGCAGCATTAAATCCGCATGGTCAATCACTGTCCGAACATATTTTTGCCGCTGCGAACACATTATTGCATATAAAAACAGACCCAAATCCATATGCCGAACAAATCGACAATTTATACAACGTGGCCAACACATTATCTGAAATCGAGGAAAAATTAGCGCCCAACGAAATCGACACAGCCGACCTGGATTCAATCGAAGAACGCCTGTTTGCCATTCGCGCCGCAGCCCGTAAATATCGCGTTTCAGCCGACGAACTGCCGCAAATGTTGATAAAAATGGCCGCTGAATTAAACACAATTGAAAATTCAGACGCGGAATTAAAAAAATTAACCGCCCACGTTGCCCAAACAAAATCCGAATTCGATAAATCTGCCGCCGCCTTAACCGCCGCCCGCACAGCGGCCGCCGAACAATTGCGCGAACAAATATTGGCTGAATTACCGGATTTAAAACTGGGGGCCGCGGATTTCATGGTGGAAATTGCGCCGTGCGCACCATCTGCAAACGGGATTGACAATATCACGTTCATGATTAAAACGAACCCGGGCATGCCATTTGCGCCATTGCACCGCGCGGCATCAGGCGGCGAATTGGCACGATTAATGTTGGCACTGCGCGTGGTGCTGGCGGATACAAACATCGCGCACACATTCATATTCGACGAAATTGACACAGGCATCAGCGGCGCCACAGCATCCGCCGTGGGCAACCGGTTAAATCGCCTGGCCGCCACGTCCCAGGCATTGGTCATCACCCATTCGGCCCAGGTTGCCGGATATGCCGACAAACATTTCAAAATTGCAAAATCTGTGGAAAACGATATCACAAAAACAACAGTGACCGAAATAATCGGCGACGCGCGCATAAATGAAATCGCCCGCATAATCAGTGGCGCTGAAATCACCCCGGAATCACTGGCCACCGCGAAAACATTGATAAAAAATTAAACTTTCACAACGCCGTCGGCGAATTCGATTAACGCAGGACGCGCACCATCCGCGCGACTAATTATTTGATTTTTTTCATCACGCACAATTGCATATCCGCGCGATAAAACGCTTTTATAACTTAATGAATTCAACATTTGCCCCAAATGATTCAATCCCTGGGTCATAACCATCATTTTATTTTGCAATATATTTGGAAACGCCGCCACAGCATCCATACGCCCACGCGCCGCAACAATTTTTCCATTAATTATAACATTCAAAGTGCGCGAAATATCGTCCAAACGCTGTTGCTGTTCCATAACCAACTGTTTTGGATTTTTTACAACAATAGATTCCATACGCGCCCGCGCATTTGCCAGGCGTGTTGTAAAATTATTCGACAGCCTGTGCCACAAATTATCCAGTTCCTGAATCAACGATAACTTGGTCGGCACAACCATTTCAGCCGCCCCAGTCGGCGTCGGCGCACGTACATCGGCCGCATAGTCAATCAGCATCCAATCAGGCTCGTGCCCAACACCGGAAATCAACGGGATTTCACTGGCAGCCGCGGCACGAACAACAATCTCTTCGGAAAAAGGCAATAAATCTTCCAACGCACCGCCACCACGCGCAACAATAATCACATCAACATTTTTTGCACGATTAAAATATTCGATACCGGCGGCAACCTCGGCGGCGGCGGTTGTACCCTGGACAGTTGCAGGATATAACACAACCGTCACCGGGAAACGTTCACGCAATCTGTTTTGAATATCCTGAAACGCGGCGCCGGTCGGGCTTGTCACCACACCGATACGCTGGGGCAAATGTGGCAAAGGCTTTTTACGCGCCTGGTCAAACAACCCCTCGGCCGCCAGTTTACGTTTGCGTTCTTCCAACATTTTAAGAATTGCGCCCACGCCCGCCATTTCAATTTCAGACACAATAATTTGATAATTGCTGCGCGCAGGATACGTTGTAAAACGCCCGGTAATAATAACTTCCAGCCCATCTTCCAATTTAAATGGAACGGGCGTGCCGCGCCAAATAATCACAGATATAGCCGCCCCAGCATCCTTTATCGTCATGTACATGTGCCCGGACGTCGCACGCGTAATCTGCGACAATTCACCACGCACACGAATACGCGGGAACGCCGTTTCCACAACGTTTTTCAATAACGCAGACGCATCCGTCACACTGAACACTGTATCAGGTTGAACAAAAGGTTGTGGTTTTTCCATCATAATCAACGCCTGTCCAATTCTTTTTTAATTTCAGCAATAAATTTTTCTTTATTGGGGGTTTTCATATCACTCATCCGGCGATTAATGGGCGTTCCTAATTCATACGGCACACGCAATGGCGCAAACTGATCCCCGGTGGTATCAAACGGAATATCCAATTCATAATTACGCAAAAACACCACAGGCGCATGTTCCCACGCCCCCAATTTTATTGCAGACGGTTGCCACACACTGTCCCCGCCATACAGATTATAAATGCAAATCGTGGACAGGGCACAAAACCCCTTTGGGTACGGAACAAATCCCATGAACGGCAAATTACCCACATATTTTTTGCGAAACGCAGCATCTTTGAATTTATTACGCAACACATACGAAATATCATACAAAGTATATTCAGCATCGAATTTATCCAGCATTACACTGTCAATTCGCCGTGCTGCTTCTAAAACTTTGCGGGTTGCCGCATCATATTTTGCCAAATATTCATTCATAATGCGCTAATTATAGCATATTTAGCATTAAAAACAAGTTTATCTGCTGCTGCGCCCCAACGCCCGCAGCGAATTAACAAAAACCACATAGCCCAAATCAATACCCAACCGTCGTGCAAAAGTATACGCACGTTTAAATTCAAAATCGCTGCTGTTATAGTCACCAACTTTGTCATATGGAATTTTTAAATATTCCCCATCATCGCCCACAAACTGATCAAACGTCAAATCCAGGGGCTCGCCTGTAAACTTATTTTCCAACCAAGCATGATGCAATTTATTCCTTAGTATCAGTTTTAATCGCCAAATTTCTTCCCCATCTGGCATGCGGAATAAATGATTCCATGTATAACTGGCAATTCCGCAAAACCCAGCAGAATACGCACCATGTGCAATGCGACTCTGTTCATATTTTCGTTGCAAAACCCGCCTGCGCAAACGCATATCACAAAACGCACTGCGAAAATCGCGCACCATACACGACATATCATATTTCGGATTAAACTCGGACGGCAAACTTAACCATTGCGATTGCACCTGGTGCACCAATGATTCAGTGGCCTCATTATATCGCGTCATATCAACCATATTATAACTCCGTCAATGGCCAACGGGGGCGGGGTGCAACCGGCGACGTTACAACACGTCCCAATTTGTAATTTTCCAACCCGGCCCACGCAATCATGGCCCCATTATCCGTACACAAATTCATCGGGGGTGCAGCAAACACCACACCATGTGCCGTTGCCAAACGTTCCATCGCACTGCGCACAGCGCTGTTTTTTGCAACGCCGCCCGCAACCACCAAAGTTTTTGGTGCGGCCGCAATCACCCGCGCATCTTCATATGCATGTTCCAACCGATTGATTATACAATCAACCACAGCTGCCTGGAACGACGCACAAAAATCGTTTATATATTCATCGCTGTACGGCGGTGTTTGCCGCGATAAAAATGTACGCGCAGCCGTTTTAATTCCGCTGAACGAAAAATCACACCCAGGCCGATCACACAACGGGCGCGGGAAATGAAACGCACGCGAATTCCCCGCAGCCGCACGCTTATCAACAACCGGCCCACCGGGATACCCCAGCCCCAACATTTTTGCAACTTTATCAAAAGCCTCGCCGGCACTGTCGTCCAATGTTTGGCCTATCATTTCATACTGGCCAACACCACGCACCAATAAAATCTGGCAATGCCCGCCCGAGGCCAACATCAATAAATATGGAAAATCAACATTGGTCGCACCGTCCGCACCATTTGCCGCCGCAGCGTGCAAACGCGGAACCAGGGCATGCCCCTCCAAATGATTAACGGCAACCAACGGTTTGTTTGTGGATTGCGCTATACCAGTTGCAGCCATCCACCCAACCAACACGCCGCCTATTAACCCGGGGCCGGCCGTCGCAGCAATAACATCGATATCATCAATCGATTTACCGGCCGCATCCAACGTTCTGCGAATTACATCATCGATTGCCAAAATATGCGCACGCGCCGCTAATTCAGGCACAACGCCGCCATATTTTTGATGTTCTGGAATTTGTGAATAAATAATATGCGACAAAATATTACGGTCGGAATCCACCACAGCCGCCGACGTTTCATCACACGATGATTCTATGCCCAAACAAAGTATTGAACGTGCATCACCTGCATCGTGCCCATCACCATGCAAAGCCCCCATATTCATCCGAATTATGTTATCATCCATATTCATTTTATTTCCACCAACATCACACCCAAATTATTTTTATCAGCCGCACGCGCCAAAGCATATTGACAAAAATCAACATCCATCACGCGCCCATATTGCGACGAAGCGTGTCGCAACACACCGCCCGGCAATAAAAAACCCATATGCCGAACTGCTAAATCAGTACCTATGATATCACTTTTTTCAAAATTTCCAGCAATAAATAACACTATTATTGGTTTTGTCACATTTATATATTTCACCTTGTCATATGGTATATAGTGCAAATCGACCACCTGTTTTGGGAAATCGGCATTTATTCCATGTACCTTTTTCAACCAATTTTGCTTATCAATCACAACATGCCGCACATCTGTATCGCCATATTTTTCCGTCACATCAGCCACAATATCAGCATTATTTGCCAACCAATCCGTTTCGATAAAATGATTACGATTTACAAAATCAACTTCGCCGTTTTTATATCTGATTTTATTTAATTTTTGCACATCACCGCCCGCCAACGACGTTTCTACAAAAGTCACACAATCAAACGCATCATCACGGACAAGCGGATCCGTATCTGGCGCCACACTTTCGCCCAATGGGTCACCTAAATAACGCGCCCCCAAATATTCGTATCCAATAAAAGCATCGTCACTATACTGTGGCGTACACCCCAACAGCACAAACAAAAACAACAAAAAGCGTTTCATATTATTCAGATTGACTGTAATTATTTTGATTTACCAAAATTCCGGTATAACACAACGAAATCGCATCACGCACAGAACGCTTTGCACTTCCTGGTTCTGTGGCCATTTTATCAACGCATTTTACCAACAAATCCAGATTTTCGTCACTTGCAATCATTAATTGTGCCGTAACAGTCCGCCGCCCCAAACCCGCAGCCCGCCAATCACGCAAATCACCATTTTCCAGATTTTCAGATTGCAGTGCCTGAACAAACACCCAAACAGCAAACACCAGCACCGCAACACCAATACACATTTTCAAAATTTGCTTGAAAGTTTTCATTATTTTGCACCGGCCTGTATGTTTGTTATTCGCATTTTACCAGCCATAAATCATAATCAGCATTCTGCAAAGGATTATCCCCAGGCTCGTTCGCACTCATCCAACCACTAAAAATTTTACCTTCGTCAGACTTGTTAACTTCGATAAACATGAAAAAATCCTGGGCATCAAAAGGATCAGTTTGTTTGCACGAACGCACCAACATATTCAATTTTTCATGTTCAACATTCGTTCCAACGGGCAGGGCAAGCGTCTGCACTTTCCCAGCAGTCTTATCCATCACTGTAACAACAGCAGTTTGTTTATCTATGTAAGCATTGGCGCTGCCCAAAGGCGCCACACTCAACAATACACACAAACAAAAACATAACTTTCTCATACCAACCATATTACAAATCTGCACCCATAAAGTCAAACTATTAATCAATATATATTGACAAAACGATATTATGTGCAATACTTTAATCATGATAAAAATTACGAACGGCACATATAATATTCTTCGTCACGCCAACAAACCAGAAATGGCGGAAAAAGATTTTTTAGAATGCCTTATACTGGAAAAACTTTTTAACGACGCTTATTTCAGCGAAAACTTTGTTTTTGCCGGTGGCGCAACACTATCCAAAACCTATCAATTATCTAATCGCATTTGCCAAGATTTGGATTTGGTTTGTTCTTGTTTCGACGATATTCCAGACAACCATTCTCGCAAACAACTGGATAAATTCAAGCGCCGCTTCAAACATACTGTATTTACTGACATTTGTGCAAAAATAAACGACGTAATTAATCGCGACAACCAGTTCAAAATCATGACAGATGCCGATTGGGGCGCGCTGAAAAACAAAGAAACATTTATTTCATCGCCAACGTTACACATATTGTACGCATCAAATTTCTGCAAAAACGTCGGGCATTTAAGCCTGGAAATCATCCCGCGCAAATATAAAACCGCAAACATAATCGAACACAGAACTGTAATTCCGTACGCAATTTCCCAAGAATTCGGCGACATTCCCACAGTCCGCTATGAACAAACATTTTGGGACAAAGTATACGCATTGCACTCAAACACAATATCGCCACGTCCGCATTTCACCCAATTTTATTCACGCCACTATCACGACGTAGCAAAATTGGCACATTACGTGGATTTACATGGCACATTAAGCATGCTTGACGACATTGAAAGTTTTCAAAACAAATACACATTAAAACGCATACCAAAACTGCACACATTTAACGAATTACAATTGGCCCCATGTTTTTCAGACTTGGAAAAACTGCAAAATGATTACATCCAAATGTCAGACAAATTTCTGGACACCCCAACAAATTGGCAAGATATAATTCAAACATTGCGCGAATTAAAAGCATATTTGCGCACGATACAACGATAAATTAATCAGGAGGCACCTTATGGCAACATATGTATTTTCTGATCCGCATTTTGATTCACAAAACATAATACGAAATTGTCATCGGCCTTTTGCCAGCGTGGACGAAATGAACGCTGTTATTATAAGGAATTATAATTTAACAGTAAACAAACAAGACATTTGTTACTGGCTGGGCGACGTAATGTACGACGCATCAAAAGAAAAAGTATTCAAAATTTTATCGCGCATGCGCGGGCGCAAATACTTGATAATGGGAAACCACGATCGCAATCATTCTGAAACATGGTGGCTGTCATGTGGATTCGACAAAGTTTTTGCACATCCAATTTATGATGCAGAACATTACATACTTTTATCACACGAACCATTACCAGAATTTGGCCTTAATCCACCAATAGTAAACTATCACGGTCACATTCATAACCAAGACTATGATTTCCCAGACCACGATCAATGCATAAACGTGTGCCTGGAAAAAACAGATTATAAACCAGTTCCACTGATTAACCCATATTTACAAAACGTACGAAAATTTTCGCGCTAAAAAAATCCCGCAAATCGCGGGATTTTTTTTACAGCACTTTTGCACAAAATTATTTATCAGCTGCTTTTGCCGCTTTTTCCGCGGACACAGCCGACAAATCTTCAACAATACGCGCTTTTTTACCAGACAACCCGCGCAAGAAGAATAACTTTGCACGACGCACTTTACCGGTACGAACCTTTTCAATTTTTTCAATCGCAGGGCTGTACAACGGGAATTTACGTTCCACACCAACCCCATACGATTCACGACGTACTGTAAAGGATGCATTATTCCCAGCACCACCGTCGCGGGCAATCACCACACCTTCAAAAACCTGGATACGGAATTTATCGCCATCCTTGATTTTTACGTGCACTTTAACGGTATCACCGGCTTTAAAATCCGGGATTTTTTTATCGCCACGCAGTTTTTCGATTTGCTGCTGTTCAATTTTTTTAATAATGCTCATTTTTCATTTTCCTTTATTAAATCCGGACGACGCTGTTTTGTTATTTCGTCCGATTGTTGTTTCCGCCATCTTTCTATATTGCCGTGATGGCCAGACAGCAGGACTTCTGGGACTTTACGTCCACGCCATGCCGACGGGCGGGTATATAACGGCCATTCCAACCCCCCGATTTCGAAACTTTCATTACGTGTGGCCTCGGCGCCACCGCCCAGCACATTATCCATCACACGAACCACGCTGTCAATAAAAACTTGCGCGGCAATCTCGCCACCCGACAGGATATAATCCCCGATGGATAATTCCATTATATCATATTCATCGATAACGCGCTGATCTATTCCTTCATACCGCCCACAAAGCAGGGTATACACCGCACTTTCATCTGTTGCAAACTGTCGCACCATTTTTTGCGTCAATTGTGGTCCACGTGGTGAAAAGTATATGATTTTACCGCGATTTTTAATCGAATCAATCGCATCACCCAACACATCTGCGCGCATAACCTGGCCAACGCCTCCACCAAATTGCTCGTCATCAACACTGCCATAATTATCACGCGCAAAATCACGAATATTAACCACATCACACGACCAAACACCATTGGACAAAGCACGCCCCACAACCCCGCCACCCAATGTGCCGGGAAACATTTCTGGGAAAATGGTCAATATATTAAAATGCATATTTAACGCTGTTTGCCCTTGCAGTTTTTACACAAATAATCCGCCAATTTAATCGCGATATCGGTCATAGGTTCATCGGGCAACGCCGCCGAACGAATAACTTTGATACGATCCGGAACTTCGCGCAATACAGAATGCTCTAATCCCAAACCGTCCAGATATTTCAACACAGGACACGACGTCATATCAGTGTAACATCTGTTAAAAACACTTTTACGCCCCATTGAATCAAAATGAAAGACTACCTGTATAGATTTTTTATTAATATTTGACATTAAACTTACACCTTTATATATTGATATCACGAAATTATTTTTGTTTTTGCCACATATGGTTATAAACGCGTACTGAACCGCCATCAAAATAAAATTTCCCGTCCATAAATAAACGCTGCCCATTACAATCAGGCAAATTACCATACTGATTTACGATATATGGACACTTTGCCCCAGATGGGATAATTCTGTACCCATCATCAGTATACGCATAATTTGCAAACACAGGACACACATGCACACACGGACAGCGGCCAGCACGAATAACATCCCGTGGCACATAAACTTTATCTTTAACATCTTCCAGCACAAATGGTTTTGGCAACATGTTGTTATTCCTTTATATTTTTATGGTTTTATTATCAAAATCAACATCAGCGCCAATAAAAGAAACAAATTCCCCATTGTCCAATTCTATAATATCACCGGCACCAAAATTTTGGAATCCCGCCACAACACCAATTTCCGTTCCATCACGAATAACACGCATACCAATCAAATCAGCCTGATAATACTCACCATTTTTTGTCGCAGGCAAATCCTCGCGATTAATAAACAACTCGGTCCCACGCAATAATTCGGCTGCATTGCGGTCATTCACACCATCAATCCGGGCGATAATAACAGACGACGACGGCACCGCACGCACAAAATGAAACGCATTCTCGGCAATTTTCTCGCCATGCACGCGCAAATCTTTCATATCAGTTGGCCTGTCTGTATATGTTTGAACACGAACCTCGCCCCGGACACCCTGGGGTGCGACAATTTTCCCAACCAAGATTTGTTGATTTTTATCGTGCATTTTCTTTTTTTCTTTGGGCTAACTTTTCCCGCAACAACGCAAAGAACGCAAATGGATTTTCATGTTTCTGATCCGCCAAATGCTTGCAATACGCCGGCATAGCAGGGCAATTACCATACTGATACACATAAATTTTTGTATTTTTATATGCAGAAATCCTTAACTGGCGTTGAAATTCAGCATTTTGTTGTGCATAACTGCATTCAATATCTGGATTAATCGGACAATTTGGCATTTACTTAATAACTCCACTGTAAAAGAAAACTATGCCCGGGAAACCCCGGGCACATTGCAAAATTATTCAGCAACGGGTGCCTCGGATTCAGCGGCCGGCGCAGATTCTTCGGCTGGTGCCTCGGCGGCGGCCTTTGCAGCTGCTTCTGCCGCGGCTTGTTCTTCGGCTATTTTAGCCAATTTTTCCTGTTTATCTTTGATTTTCATCAAAGTTTTTTCAGATTGCTGATTCTTTTTCGTCTGGTTTGGCACCACGCGTGCAGCCACCAATCCAGCATTCGCCAAGAAACGATACACACGATCAGATGGTTTTGCACCTTTTGCCAACCATTGTTTAACTTCATCAACATTCAAAACAACGCGTCTTTCACTGTCGCGCGGCAACATAGGATCATATTTACCCACAGTCGCCAAAATATTACCGGAATTACGCGCATTACGCGAATCCGTCACCACAACATGATAATAAGGGCGTTTTTTCGCACCGAAACGCGCCAATCTGATAACAGTTGCCATAATTTTGCTCCTTGTTTTTGTATAAACTGTTTACCCACAAAGAAAACCACACACCAAGGGCGAACACTCGCCGGATGATGTACCATGCGCATACCGCACACTGGAATAACTATGATGGCAATCTTTGGGATTTGCGTTGGACATTTTGTACTAAAAAATCGAAAAAGTCAAATATTTTATGTATTTTTATAATGCAAACAGAAATATTCTTTTGTATACTTAAACTCGCAAAACAACACTCAAAGGAGAAAACATGAAAAAACTGTCCGTATTGGCATTGGCCGCGGTTGCACTGGCGGCATGTGATGCCCAAACACCAACCCCAGAAGATTATCAAACAATCAACACAGAAATTCAAAATGCAACAGCCCCAGATCAAGCAATTTCAATTGTTGCCCTGGGCTCGAATGGCGATTATGTAATTGCTTTGCCGGCGAACGAGACAATAACCAATATTGCCGCCAAAAAGAAAACGGCTAAATTCTTGTCTATTGACAACCCGGCTCAATATGTTGCCGAAGGCCAATGTTTATTGAACATCATCCCAGTAAACACGATGCAAATGCTGGGCACACCGGAAAACACATGTAATTTCCGTTTATTCTGTGGCACAGCCGACGACATAAACAATTCGGAATTTTATGCTGTTGAATTATGTTCAGAACCAGCTGAAACATCAAAATAAAAAATCCCGCAATTGCGGGATTTTTTATTAGTACCAACCACGTAATTTCATCGCAGCGGCCACACGTTTAATCGAATGCATATATGCGGCTTCACGCATAGAAACCCCATATTCTTC
>JADINE010000025.1 GCA_017694175.1 Candidatus Enterousia excrementavium
TTTTCTTATCGTGGTGGTGTGGTTATCGTTTCGCATGACAGGGAATTGCTGAATCAAATGGATATGCTGTTAGAGTTGCATAATGGTAAACTATCTGTGTTTGGAGGAAATTATGATTTTTATATGGAACAAAAAAGACAAATGCAGGAAAATATAGAATCAAAATATACTGCCGCCCAAAAGGAAATCGCCAGATTAAACGCAACTATTGCTAAATCCCAAAATATGCGGCAACACCATGAATCTAAACAGCGAAAAGATAAAGCCAATAAATCTGCCGGCCCGAAAATCGCAGTAAATGCCCTTAAGGGTAAAAGCCAAGTGACCGAGGCAAAACGCAGAAAGTTGATACAAGCAAAGTTAAATAAACAATTGGAAAATTCTGCTGAATTATCGGAACAAATGCGCAATGACACAATAAAAGTGCCATTACAAAATGCGAAAGTTTATGACAAAGAAATTGTCCGATTGGAAAACATTTGCTTCTCTTATGGCGCCAAGACCGTTTTATCAGATTTTAATTTTACTATGCGTACAGGCGAACATGTCAGATTGCTGGGTAATAATGGGGCGGGAAAAACAACGTTGTTGAAATTGATAAGTGGGGTTTTGCGCCCATCAGCGGGCTGTGTAAAAGTATCGGGAAAGGTCGCATATCTAAATCAAGACCTGTCACTGTTGGATTCTGATAAAAGCGTCGTTGAAAATATAGCAGAATATGCGGGAATTTTGCCGCATGACGCGCACGCCATTGCGGCAAATTTTGGGTTCCGCGGTGATGCGTCCAAAAAGAAAGTCGGTGTTTTATCGGGTGGGGAATTATTAAAAGCCACATTGGCCGCAGTAATTGGCAGCAAGAATCAACCAGATTTATTAATTCTAGACGAACCGACAAACAACCTGGACATAAAAAGTACAACGGTGTTGGAAAATGCGCTTGACCAGTATCGTGGCGCAATTTTAATCGTTTCGCATGACGAGGCGTTTATAAACGCATTGCATATAGACAGAGAGGTAATTATTTAAGGGTAAATAAAACCCCGTAATGCGGGTGTTTTATCTGTTTTGTTGGGTTAAAAAATAATTCAAAGTTTTAAACTTAGCCAGTGCATATCGCCGAAAATATACTTCATTATTTTGCGACACAGACAGCACTGCTTCCGGATACGAAAACACATTGTTCACATTGGAACACGTGGTCATGGTTCTGAAAGTGTTTGTGTTCAATCTGTCAAATTCGTTAAAATATAACTGCATAGATTGCCCGAACAATGGTAAATCGCGCTTGTCTGTATTTGGATCCAGAAAATAATCATATGATACAGATTTAACACGCGGCGCAATAATATCATTCAAATCTGTTTTTTGCGATTTGCGTGCAATTGCCACCTTTATCTTTTGTGCCAGGTCTGCGGCATCTGTGAAAGTTCGCACACCATATTGTTGGGCAAAAATCAGCAAATCTTTTGGTCGTTGGGCGTCCAGGTCAGGAACGGTGCGATCAATTTTTTGAACAGTTTGTGCGGCCACGCCATGCACTTTGTTCAAAGCAGACATTTTATCAGACAACAAAACATAATATTGGAAAGTATTAAACAAGTCTATATAACACCATAACTTGCTGTTTTGTTCGAACAGTATCAAACAATGATACGGCGAAAACGGCGTATGTAATTCCAACCGCAAATCCAGTGGATTCAGCGCACAAAACGGAAACATTTCATAATTAAAAGATATACCAGTAATATCGTTGCCCGATTTTTGCACATGCATTCCATGCTTTAACACAGATAAATCAATTCCGCGGTCCAGCGCGTAATTAAATGCTATTTTCCCCATGCCGGTTTGGAATGCCGCATTTTCAAGATTAAAATCATACGAAATAATTTTCAACGGTAACTTGGTTGCGTCGCATCGCAATTGACGACTTAAATCAGGGCAGGCGACAACTTTCCCGGCTTTGATATTCGCATGATATGTTTTATCCTGATATAAAACCGTGCCAGTACATGGTTGCAGTGACTTAGGGTTATTTGTTTTTGAAAAATTCTTTATCCCGCCAATTATCGGATTAAAAATTTTGGTAAAAGGTGCATCAACATACCGACTTACCGCGTTGTTGCATTCCGGACAACAAATATCTTCTGATTCATAGACTCCGCCCAGCGCATTTTGAATAATATGCTCGCTGCTGCGCTGGGTTATTTCTTTACCACAATAAACACAATTTTTTCTGGTCATATCAGAGTATATTATAGCCCGAAATATTATTTTGTCAACTTTTTGTGTGGGCCGACTAAATCATAACTGCTGCGCAACAGGGCGTAAATCTGGCTTAATTCAATTGACCCATCCAGCAATATTGAAATCCACGTACCACCCATATGATACCCGCGCAAAATGCCGTCGCGCTTGTCCAGCAATGAATACAACCCTGGATCGCATTTTACGTTTAAAATATCGACAGCCCCGTCGCCCGCCACGCCCAATCGTGCGCGCGGTACGTCCATGATAATGCCATACCATTTGCGGTTATCACTGCGCCGTAATACAGCATAGTTCGGGTCGCGCGCCCACAGGTATTCAGGCTGTGTTTTATACATTCTTGCGGCGTATTTTAAAATGTCGTCACGATACGATTTTTTCATATAATAAATTATAAAATTACGTCCATAAAATGCAATTGAATTTGCAGTCGCGCGGGTATATAGTTCACATCATGGAAACCAAAACCAATGTTATGCGAATTTTGGACGCGCACCACGTGCCGTATAAATCATATACATACGATGTGGCATCTGCGCCATCTGGCGATGCTGTGGCGGCTGCATTACATCAAAACCCGGCCCAGGTATTTAAAACATTGGTAACAGTTGCACGTTCAGGCAATCATTATGTATTTATGATACCGGTATGCTCTGAATTGGATTTAAAACGTGCTGCCACCGCGGTGCACGAAAAATCAATTGATATGCTGAAACAGCGCGACCTGCTGGGGCTGACCGGATACATTCATGGCGGTTGCAGCCCAATTGGCATGAAAAAGCAATTTAAAACTGTGGCCGATGCGTCTGCGAATAATTTTGCCACGATTATATTCAGTGCCGGCCGCCCTGGGTATCAGGTCGAAATATCGCCCACGGATTTATCTAAATTAATACCACTCAGTTTTTCCGATGTTTGTATATCACAGAATTAAAGAATGCCAAGATATCGCGTTGGATTTGACGATAATTAGTCTCCATTAACAATTCGTGCCGCGCCCCAGGATATATCAACAGTGTCACATTGTCTGTATTTTGTGATTTATATATGCGATACAACGATGTTGCCAGGCGGCTGTTTATACTTACCAAATCTTGCCCACCGCTGATAATCAATACAGGCAGGTTACAGTTCACATGTCCCGACAGTTTCAATAAATTTTTGAACAAAGAATAATAAAACCCATATGAAAAATAGCGGGCTCTGAATGGGTCGGCATCATGCGCGATTGCTTGTGCGGTATCGCGGGTTAATTTGCTGCCACCATTTTTTGTTGTTCCGCGAATTGGTGAAAAGTATTCCAAAAATCGCGCGGGTGCATCCGGGCCAAATAATTTTTCCCCGATAAAAGCAGCAACCAATAATGGTATTAACAAAGCGGCGGGATATTTTGCCGTCCCCGACAAGCACACGCCCGCCGCGGCCAAATCAGGTTCTTGGATGATGCGTTGTGTGATAAAACTTCCGTAACTGTGTCCAAAAATCAGCACAGGTAATTTAAATTTTTTACGTAAATATTTTGTAATCGCGATTTCGTCGGCCACAGTTGATGCAAATAAATCTGGATCGCCATCTGGCATACCTATTTTTGATATATCTGTGGCAGTGCGCCCATGTGCGCGATGGTCGTCGCCAAAAACGATATATCCGTGTTTATTAAGAAAGTCTGCAAACCGTTCATATCGTCCAACATGCTCGTCCATGCCGTGGATGATTTGCACAACTCCGATGGGGTGGGGCACATTATCCCACAAACTGCAAATCAGTTTTTTACCATCACGTGCAGTAAATGTTATTTTGGTCATACTGTTCCTCGTCACAGCCCATTGTATATCGCCCCACACAAAAAACGCCACAGGTTTGTATTCCATTAAAAAAATAGGTTGTTATAAATAAAGATTTGATATTGATATGGGGTGTTCCCATATTGGGCTTAAGAACCCGTCTATGGCGTCCATAATGATTGGACGTTAAATAATCCAACCAAACGCGGTTGGAGTGTGTTGAATATATTGAATAAAACACGCAATTCTTAAACTCCAACCACCTGAATTTCCGGTGGTTTTTTCATATTGCAAATGAAAAGGGGGATAAGAATATGAAAACAAAATAATTCTTGCCGGCATAATACTCTGTGCCGGCAAGAATTATTTTTGTGTTATTGGCAATCGCACCGTATGCGTCTTTTGCCGCCGCGCCGTCCACTTCGTGCCCAACGGGTTATGTTGCAAATGGTACGTACCCAGTTCCCCTCTGCGGAGGGGTGGTGTGCGGAGCACGCCGGGATGGTCAGCCAGTTCAAAATATTCACTCTAATAAAAACGGGGCATTTGCCCCGTTCAGTTATTTTAATTTGCCACAGCAATGCTTGTACTTCAATCCCGAACCGCACGGGCACGGTGCATTTCGACGTGCTTCACCGGCTTCGTTTAATTCAGCATCATGCTGTGCGCGTTCGCGTTCAGTTTTTGCCACATCTTCATGTGTCAATTCCATACGACAAATATACGACACAGAAATAATTTTGAAATTATTAATTGTGTTTTTGAACAAGCCCAACGCTTCGCGCTTGTATTCGTACAGCGGATTTTTCTGGGCATATCCGCGCAATCCGATTGCCGTCTGCAAATAATCCATTTGTTGCAGGTGCCGTTTCCACACAGAATCCAGCGCCCCCAACATCATTTGCCGTGTTGCCATTTGCATCAGTTCCGGGCCATATTTTTCAGCCTGGTGATTATACCGCCGCATGGCCAGATTGTACAAAGTTTCATACGCACGGCGTTCAGAAATCGTTTCATCAGTTTTCCATTTTTCGATATCTGTAATATCCAAAGCAAACGTGCGCAACATAGCATCATGAATCCCGCGCAGATTCCAATCCGCCGGATATGCTTTCTCAGGAATATTGTTTTCGCAAATCATTTCAACAACATCGCCAATCATTTCGCGTGCCAACGGCGCCAAATCTTCGGACACCATAAGATCATCGCGTTGCTTATATACAACACCACGTTGCTCGTTCATAACGTCGTCGTATTTAAGCAATTCTTTACGTGCCTCGAAATAGCGTGCTTCAACGCGCTTTTGTGCTTTTTCCAGTGCTTTGGTAATCCACGGGTGCGTAATTGCTTCACCTGGTTTAAGCCCCAAAGTATTCAACATACCTTGTAAACGGCTTGCCCCGAAAATACGCATCAAATCGTCGTCCAACGCCAGAAAGAATTTGGAATCCCCCGGGTCACCCTGGCGGCCGGAACGTCCACGCAGCTGGTTGTCGATGCGGCGTGATTCGTGGCGTTCAGTCCCAATCACATACAACCCGCCGGCATCCAGAACTTGTTTTTTATTGGCCTCGATACGGTCATAAATTTCTTTCTTTTTTGTTTCGAAATCCGGGTCTTCGGGCGAAAGTTCAGCAATTAATTCCTCGGCATTACCACCCAGTTTAATATCGGTCCCGCGCCCAGCCATATTTGTTGCGATGGTAACGGCGCCTGGGGCACCTGCCTGGGCAACGATTTTTGCTTCGGATTCGTGGTGCTTGGCATTTAAAACCGCCGGATTAATGCCCATCCGTTGGCGCACCAGCGCGGCCAATTCTTCGGATTTTTCGATAGACACAGTACCAACCAACACAGGCTGCTTACGTTCCATACAGTCTTGGATTTGTTTAATAATTGCGTCGTATTTTTCATCCTTGTTACGATAAATTTCATCATGATGATCAACGCGCGCCACGGGCCGATTTGTCGGAATCGACACAACGCGCAGTTTGTAAATTTCTTCGAATTCTGCGGCTTCGGTCATGGCGGTACCTGTCATACCGGCCAAAGTCGGATACAGTCGGAACAAATTCTGATATGAAATACTGGACACAGTTTGATTTTCTGGTTGCACTTTCACATGTTCTTTGGCTTCGATTGCCTGGTGCAAACCTTTGCCGAAACGGCGCCCAGACATCACGCGTCCTGTAAATTCATCAACAATTAAAACTTCGCCATTACGCACAACATAGTTCACATTTTTCTGATACAAATGATGTGCCAACAACGCCTGTTGAATATGCATCACCAACGCGGCATTCTCAGACGCATACAAATTGTCACCCACCAGCAACCCAGCAGCCTGCAACAATTTTGTTGCGGTATCAACGCCGACCTCGGTCAATGTAACATGGCGATCTTTTTCGTCTTTTTTATAATCATCCGACCCCAATTGTGCAACAACAGCATCAACTTTTTCGTACAATTCGCTTGTATCTTCGGCCGGGCCGGAAATAATCAGTGGCGTACGCGCTTCGTCAATTAAAATGCTGTCCACTTCGTCAACGATTCCGAAAAAGAACGGGCGCAAAACCTGTTGAGCCTTGGAAAACTTCATATTATCGCGCAGATAATCAAATCCCAATTCTGAATTAGTCACATATGTAATATCACACGCATAGGCATTACGGCGTTCATCGTCGGTCATATCATGTTGAATAATACCAACCGTCATGCCCAAGAATCGATAAACTTGCCCCATCCATTGCGCGTCGCGCGATGCCAAATAATCATTCACAGTAATCAGGTGCGCGCCCCGGCCATGCAAAGCCTTTAAATACAGCGCCAACGTTGCCACCAGTGTTTTACCTTCACCAGTTTTCATTTCGGCTATTTGGCCATTATTCAAAACCATA
Source organism: Candidatus Enterousia excrementavium (assembly GCA_017694175.1). Taxonomy (GTDB): domain Bacteria; phylum Pseudomonadota; class Alphaproteobacteria; order Rs-D84; family Rs-D84; genus Enterousia; species Enterousia excrementavium. The sequence goes on from JADINE010000025.1 coordinate 6,947, forward strand.
CCGCCGATTAATTGCACATTAAAATGGCGCAGCCCGATGGAACGTTTTCCGGCTTCGCGTACAAGTGCGAACGCATCAGGCAAAACAGATTTTTCTTTTTCGCCGTTTTGCAATCGCGTGCGCAAAACATCAGTCTGTGCGCGCAATTCTTCATCCGACATAGCGGCATATTTTGGTTCCAAATCATTAATCAGTGAAACAACTTTGTCATAAGACTTAACAATTCTGTCATTGGCCGAGCCCAGAATTTTCCCAATCAGATTATTTAACATACCTAAATCCTTGTCTTTTTCCCCATTGGTATAGCAATTTTGTACCTTGCGGTCAAGGCACTTTATGATATAATGCAATAAAAGTAACAAACAAGTGCAACAATATTAAAAAGTTGCCACGTGGGGGGGGAATATGCGTGAATCAACACCACGCCGGCTGAATCCGGCAAACATAACAAGCGAAGTTTTTATTATTGCACCGACCCAGATAGAATACATATCGCAAATTTTTGCCGACAGTGTGGCGGATGCGATGAACATGCGGGCGTTTGCGCAAAAAATACGGCAAATTGCGGAACAATCGTTGCGAACGGCATTGTCTGCTGCCCGTCACCAGGGCGAACGTCACTGATATCCATATTAAACAAAACGTGTCCGCACCTGTTTGATGCGGACGCAATTTACACAGATAAACGATAAGCCGGATTCTGTACTGCCCCAGGCCAGTTGTTGTCAACCGTCCCAGGGGTAGCGAGCATAATCAGTCTGCATATCATGTTACCACAATACGTCAAGCCCTTTACCCGTTCCAAGTGCGGGACACACATAAGGAACCTATTCAAGGTTGCTGCACACAGAGATTGCCCGTTTCACCCGGTCTTTAAACCGATTCGTCACTGTTGCTCTAATCGTCGGGTCACCCCGCCTGGCCGTTAACCAGTGTGCCGTCCCGTGCAGTCCGGACTTTCCTCCACCGTGGCGCGAACGAATTCGCACCGCGACAGCTATGCTCTGTCTATCTGTGTCACACATTCTATCATTGAAATCTGCCTTTGCAATTAAAATTGGAATATAAATCGGATTTTTTGCTTGCAACGCACGCCCCATTTTTCATACAATAGTACGAAAGAGAAAAAGTAACCGGAAGGTAGGAAACGTTAATATGTCAAGAATTCTGCGCTATTTAGCCTGTTTATTTACGTTGTTTTTTGTTGGTAATGCTTTGGCCGCTGGATACTCGTGTCCGAATTTTAAAAAGTACACAAATTGTAATCCCGGCTATTATTTGTCCAATTGCGGTTCGTATCGCGACGGCAGAGATGTTACCCCAACCAATGGTAATTCGTGTAAATCCTGTCCTTCGGGGTACGAGTGTGACGGCAACACCAGATGCCCATATGTAAACGAAGTCACAATTACGTATAGTCTGAACGGCGGTTCGGGATCGGCGCCGTCTGCCCAAACATGTACCCCCGGGGAAAGTTGCAGTTTGGCATCTGGCGCAACAGACTCGTTTTATCGTGCCGGCTATGTGTTCGTTGGTTGGTCAACATCGTCAACGGCAACATCGGGTTCTTCCAGTTTAACATTTACTGCGGACGATACTGTATATGCTGTGTGGAACAAATGTTCCGCCGGCACATATAAGGGCAGTGGTACCCAGGCATCCGCATCGTGCAGTGCGTGTACCGGCCGCACAAAGTACAGTGGGGCTGGCGCATCTTCTTGCAGCACTGTCAGCAGTGGTTACTACACAACCGGCTGTAACAGCAGTGGTAATAATTGTACCGGCCAATCACAATGCACCGGCGCAACATATTGCACTGGGGGCGAGCAAAAAAGTTGCCCGACCCAAACGTCCGGCTGGACACGTGGCACCGGCACCGGGTGGACATCGTATACCCAGTGCTATCAAACACGTGCCGCCACCGCCGCCAGCACATATTGCAGCGCGGGCACACTGAAACAAAATGCAACCAGTGCGACCGCATGGGGTGCAACGACTGTGTCGTCGGCATTATCAGCCAAGCCCGGCGCATACGTGAACGACACAACATGTTCACGGTGCACCGCGGATTATTACTGCCCGGGTGGCACAACAACGCGCCAGTCATGTTCATCACTGGCGGGCGGTTTCTATCCAAACAGTGCCAGTGGTTCAACCTCGGCCGAAGATTGCTATACCAACAGCATAAGTGGTAAATACGTGGCCGATTCCGGGGACAGCAGTGCAACCAGTTGCGCGGCTGGTACGTACAAAGGCTCACACACGGTCCATTACGGCAACACATCATCGTGCAACGAATGCCAAAATTATGAATACAGCGACACAGGTGCATCATCTTGTACTGCGGTAAGTGACGGTTATTATGCCACTGGGTGTGACAGCTCGGGCAACGGTTGTACGGACCAATCATATTGCACTGGTGCAAATTGGTGCAGCGACGGTGTTCGCCACAGTTGCCCAACTGCCGACAGTGGTTGGACGCGTGGCACCGGCTCGTATTGGGATACGTACACCGATTGTTACGAATATCGCAGTGCCACCAGCATAAGTTCATACTGCGCATCTGGTCAATTGGTCCGCAGTGCCGACAGTGCATCGAGTTACGAAGATACCGCAACAGAATCCATAGATTTCGAAGCGGAACCCGGTGCCTACCTAAGTGGTTCTGGCATTGACCGTACATGTTCACGGTGTCCGTTTAATTATCGTGATGGGGACGGCGCAGATTCAGAAGACGATTGTGTTGGTGAATTCAGAAAATACGGCCATGAAAACACCCCGGCCATGCAAACGGGCTGTGCCGAACGTGAATTGGGCACATGCAGTCCGGGTTCCTGTACCTATACAAAGCGGTACAGCGGCACAATAATAAGCGACTGTACGCCATCCGACTGTACCAAGCCGCAAACATGTACATCCGCTTCCACAAATTACTATCTGGACGACAACGATGATCCTGAACGTTGCCCGTACGACTATCCAAACAGCGCGGGTGGTTCCGGTGGTGTGACCCAGTGTTACAGCAACACTAAATCACGCCCATGGAGTGGCCGCCAGGTCAACGGCACAACCCCAACGAATTGTTACAGCGCAACATGGGGCAGTTGCCGCGCAGAAGATATGGACGCGTGCAGTTACGTTGCATATGCCAACGCTGCTGGTACGGGCGATGGAACGATTAAATCCGGATGCACGTCTAATTCGGACAACTGCACAAAACAGGTCGCATCTGTCACCGCTAAATCGGGATACTTTGATGCGGGCACATACTGCTCGGCATGCCCCGATGCATATCCGAATTCCGCAAATGGCAACGATGGTGGTAACGGTGCGTGTTATATGTCGGTAAGTGGTGGCCACTATGTTGCTGATGCCCATGATACAGCCACGGCAACCTGTGCGGCTGGTACGTACAAGGGCTCGCACACGGTCTATTACGGCGACACATCATCGTGCAGTGCGTGTTCTGGTCAAAATCAGTATCAGGATGAAACTGGCCAGTCATCGTGCAAAACTGTCGGCGATGGTTATTACAAGGTTGATAACACCGAACGCGCACAATGCTCTGGCGCATATTGGTGCAGCGACGGCGTACGCAACAGTTGCCCGGCCCAAACGTCCGGCTGGACGCGTGGCACCGGCACCGGGTGGACATCGTATACTCAGTGTAATCAAACACGTGCCGCCACTGCCGTCAGCACATATTGCAGCGCGGGCACACTGAAACAAACCGCCACCAGTGCAACTACATGGGGCACGGCCACAGTATCAACCACGTTCCGGGCTGCTCCAGGCGCCTATGTAACCGGCACCGGGGCAAACACAACTTGCACCCAGTGCGGGGCCGGGTATGCGTGCCCTGGTGGCACCGCCGCGCGTGACGCATGCGACGCCCAAACGGAATATCAGGATGCAACCGGCCAAACATCGTGCAAAACTGTCGGCAGCGGTTATTACAAGGTTGATAACACCGAACAGGAACAATGCATGGGCGCATATTGGTGCAGTGGCGGCGTACGCAACAGTTGCCCGGACCAAACGTCCGGCTGGACACGTGGCACTGGCACCGGGTGGACATCGTATACCGACTGCTATCAAACACGTGCCGCCACCGCCGCCAGCACATATTGCAGTGCGGGCATACTGAAACAAAACGCCACCAGTGCGACCGCATGGGGTGCAACGACTGTATCGTCGGCATTATCAGCCAAGGCCGGCGCATACGTGAACGGCACAACGTGTTCGCAGTGCACCGGCGCAACATACAGCGCGGGCGGAAGAGCAACAACGTGTTCCACATGCCCATCGATTTACACGGATAACACCACGTCCGGTAAAAAGGCCATCACAGAATGCCAGGTTATTACCGACGGCGGATATTACATCGCCGCCAACAATGACGCGGAGCAAACCGAATGCCCGGGCGCAAATTATTGCCCCAGTGCAACGGTGAACTATGGTTTGCATAATTCACCAACGGCATGCCCGGTTGCCACTGAACACGTACGTACATCGTATCCGGATGATTATTATGACCCGACGTTTGTGCGTATTACCAATCAAAACTGGTCAAAAAAGTTAGATGCCATAACGGATTGTTCTGCGAACTATACATTAACGAATGATCGCGGTACGTTCACTGTTGAATCGGTAAATTATGATGCGACAACCGAAGAATATAGCAGTGGTGGCAGCAAGTATTATACCAAAGTGAATCCGGGACACTATGTTCAAAACAGATTGTCTGCGACGTATTGTGATACAGGGACAAATATGTTATACAAAGACGCGCAGCCATGTCCGGCCAACAGTTATTGCCCGGGTATGACCAGCATGCCCGCGTGCAGCAGTGGCGAATACACTGAAACGAATGGTATTAATTCGTGCCCGGCAAACTATGG
>JADINE010000026.1 GCA_017694175.1 Candidatus Enterousia excrementavium
TTCACGCCGCCAACACAGGCGCGATTGAAATATGCTTTTTGGGTCAAAATGTGAATGGATACAAATACACCGACGCAAACGGTAAAACATATCGTCTGTCGGATTTAATCGCCGCAGCCGCCAAATTGGACGCCATTAAACGCATTCGCTTTACATCCAGTTATCCAACAGAAATGACAGACGACCTGATTGACATGTTCCGCACCGAGGCAAAACTGTTGCCCTTTTTAAACATGCCTATACAAAGCGGGTCGTCCAATGTATTGACAAAGATGAACCGTCCATACACACTGGATCTATATATAGATATAGTTGACAAATTAAAATCCGCCCGACCCGATGTTCAAATTTCCAGCGACTTTATCGTTGGATTCCCCGGCGAAACCGATTCGGATTTTGAACAAACATTGGAAATTGCAAAACGCATAAAATACATAAATTCGTTTTCATTTAAATATTCACCCCGCCCACATACTGCGGCGGCCGTTATGCCGAACCAGATACCAGAAAAAATCAAATCCCAACGGTTATATAAATTGGACGAATTGCTAAACGAAATCCAACGCGAGTTCAATGAATCGTGCATCGACAGCGAATTAGAATGCCTGTGCGAAGGCGCCGACAAAACAGGAAAACACACTATTTACCGCACCCCATATATGCAGCAATGCATCGTAAACATTCCTGCCGATACAGCACCACAATTGGCAAAAATAAAAATTACAGCGGCCAACAAAGCGTCACTGCGCGGTGAAATCAAAAAATAGTTATATCAAAATGTTGCCGCCGCGCTAAGTCCAACTTTCACGCCAAAGCCAACAATATCATCATAAACCGCACCAACACTTACTGTACCGGCAAAACCGTCATTTGGCGATAATATATGCATTTCTGCATCCACGTTAAACATGCCACGAATATCCGCAGCAATTCCAAACCCATATTTGTACTTCAAATCATACCCAGCAAAATCCACCAATAAATTAGCCCCTGCGGCCGCAACAAATTCTGTATCTGTCAATTTAGCGATATTGGCATAATCAACCCCACCACGAACAAACGGCACCACTTCGACATTTTGTGCCACATCAAACACAAAACCAAAATCAGCCACAGAATACACAGACAGTCCCATCGGATTACTGACGGTATCGGTACCATTGAACACCGAATCTATATTAAAATTAGCAACAGAAATTCCCGCCAATGCGCGCGCAAAAATATCATCATCAAAATACGCTATGTGCACGTTTCCGCCGTACAGCGCAGATTTATATTCTTCGAAATCATCAGATTGATTCAAACTAAACACATAACCCGCTATGCCCAAAGTTATTGTATCACCAACACCATACGTTCTTTCGATTGCACCGCCCAACGCATCCATTCCATCAGCAAATAATGCCACAGGCATCAACGACATATAATCACCACGTGCACGCACACGTGACATTTCTGTAAAATTCAACATTCTGACAGACGTCATCAACTTCATTGGGGCAAGCCGCATTGATTGCGACATAATGGCGTTTAATTCATCTATATCTTTGGCGCCATCTAACGCGGCCAGTAATTTATCATTCGCGTTACTTTTCCGCAAATCATTCAAAAAATTTCCCAGATTCTTATTATCCAGCACACGCGCATAATCAGTATCACGAACATAATCCATATATAAATTTCCATCGGCCACACGCGCCGTCAGCCTGTACAAAGAACCCGCATCACCGCCGAACACATGCAACATACCGTCACCACGCACATTTGACAGCACAGGCCCATCAGTCAAATTTTCTGTATCTTCCACATACAACGAAACATCGCCAACTAATTCTATGGGTGTATTTGATTTAATAGATGCATTTCCATCCAAAATTAAATTGGAATTTTCGATAATAATATTATTTGCCCCATTGGCAATGTTACCCAAATCAACCAATGAAATACCAGACGCGTTATCAACAAAAACATCAAATCCATCAGTTGTGTTAATCTTGGTAACATCAGCACTGTTTTGAATCAACTGAACAAGGCGCCCACCATCAGCCACATCTATGCTGCCATTTATAACCCCAGAATTTCGTATTTTCACAATTCGACCAGGCGCGACATTTATATTTCCGTTAATCACGCCATTATTTACAATCGTCACAGACAAATTCACATTAATATCATCAGCATTAACTGTGACATCATCATCTATTTCCACATTGTCCCACAGATTCCAATTTTCACCATACGAAACACTCGTACCAATATACAAAGCATCGGCCCCGCGCACAGCCGCAAACACGCAACAAAATCCAGCTAACAAGTGTCTTAAAACCACCATGCCAACAAACATAGCACAACGGAATTTTTTCTTAAAGTGTTTTTATAAAAAAACAACCCTGAACAATCAGGGTTGTAAAATTATGCCGAACAACTTATAACATCATGCCTTTTTCCAACGTGCCCCAACCTGCTTTATATCCGCCGTCACGTTCCAAATAAATTTTCGCGTTATTCAGCTGTTCCGCAGTCAAGCCACGAATAATGAAAGATTCTTTTAATTTACCGCCACGTTCAGTTGAACTTAACGTTGGGAAATTCACAGACATAGGCTCTTTATCGCAACACATGCTGTTATTATTGCAACTGCTGCATTGGTGCACACGCACTGTATAAACTTTACCTGGGCGTAAATCTTTTACATCTACTTCCATCTTTAACCCAGCATCAGTTTCGTAAAATTTAATATACCCCATTCTGGATTCGCCGCCATGGCTACTGTGAGTATACATTTTTGCATGAACGTGACTTACATCAGCATCTTCGTACGTTTGATAAAATACGACTGTTTCGGTTGGTTGCGCCACAGGTTTTGGTTGTGGTTTTGCTTTTTTCTGGCCGCATCCCATACACCCAGACAACAACACCATAACGCCCAACACAGATGACAGAACTAACATTTTTTTCATTATGTTTTTCATAAAGGTCTCCTTTTTTCCTTTTGGTTACAAACAATATTGTACTATACTTTTTCATTATTTTCGCCAGGTATGATTTCCCATGTATACAGGGAAATCATGCACATAGCGCGTTTTGATATTGTAAAAAATCCGCCAAAAACACGACGGATTTTTTATTTACAGATTCAACCCTAGAACATAAATCTGATACCGATATCACCACCAAAATTATGTAATCCAGAATTAACATCAACATAGTTATATCTTGCAGCAATATCGACTGCGAAACGTTGCATATCGAACGTTACACCCAATGCACCCATTGCTGAAAAACGCGCTTTACTTTCGCTGTGGCTGCCAACATTGGGAACATCGCGACTTACATCTGTAAACGCGACACCGGCGCCCAAGCCAAAGAATGGCCGCACAATGTGATAAGCGCCGAATTCCCAATACGTGTTCCACAACAATGTTTGCATTTTAGATTCAACTTTAACATCGTCGGCCAAACCAAATTTCGCGCTATCTTTGGCCTTGCTGTAAATAGACCATTCAATTTCAGAACGCACCGTATCACAAATTTCCAAACCCAACGCAACACGGCCCTGGAACGCCATATCTGCCATAGTATCTTTGTGATTATTAAAATTATAATTCAAAGTATTATAACTGGCGCCCCCACGCAGCCCGATATACGGATCCAGGCCAAACAATTGCCAACTGCTGTCATATGGATCACGTCCGGCGGCGAATGCTGGGCATGCAACCAACACTGCCAAGGTTGAAATAATTATTTTTTTCATTTTCTCTCTCCTTTGTTGTTTTGTAAAAGTATTTCATGTCAACAATATGATTTTATCAAAGCAAAACAAAACTTTGCACAGGCATGAATCCCTATTTACCCCTGTAAACGATTCGCGCCCAATCTGATAAATACCCTTGCATTTATATAAAAAAAGGCTATAATTCCCCCGTTCTTTACAGAAAATGGACCCGGGTGCATAGCTCAGTTGGTAGAGCAACTGACTCTTAATCAGTGGGTCCAGGGTTCGAGTCCCTGTGCGCCCACCACAAAATTTCGTTAACGAACGCAGTGAGTTTAAGAAATTTTAGTGCCACACGAAGCCTTGTGCGAAGTGCGGCTTTTTTGTTACCACACGAAAGCAAAAATTCCCACACGAAGCCTTGTGCGAAGTGCGGTTTTTATTTATACAATCTGCTGTATGTGCATAAATTCCTGCACATACAGCTGTTTAAGCACATCAATATGCACAATTATTTGTTATTTCAAATTGCCCCGTTGCATCATAATATGTGCCTGGTTCTATATAACAATCATCCACAGATGTTGCCCCCACCGGTGTTGAAATTCCTAATCTAACACCATTCCACAGCAATTGAAGTTTATCTGTTAATTCTGGATTCCTAAAAATATCATCAGGAATCGGGCACTCTACAGCTGAAAAAGTCAACTCACCCATAATTTCCTTTACCTCATCATATGACAACTCTGCCACACCAGGACAATATAGACCTCGTTCACACTGTTTAAACATTTCACCTGACCTGTCCTCGTCAAATACAAAATCTGTATCTAAAAAATACCCTGGCCGAATAGTCAAATGACACGAGTGATTATCATCTGAAAACCTGTCCGGATCGTACGCTGAAAAAAAGCTCCCCTCCCATTCTGGAATATTAAATACAGAACTGCATGGAACCCCGCCCCTGTTCCTAATTTGATCAATTGACAGACAAATATCCCCGACCAACCATTGTGGTGTATCTTCGGTCGAATCGGAACTGCTACACTCTGTTATATCCCTGGCGGAACTGGCGGTCACAGCAAATACGGTGGCCACCGTTGCAAATAAAAGTTTCTTGTACATTTTTACCCCCATTTTTTTGCAATGAAAAAACCACCAAAAGGTGGTTGGAGGTTCAGAACAATATCAAACAAATTGTGCGGCTTATTCTGTATATTCGCCAGCCCTCCAACCGCTATCAACGCATGTTGGAGATTTAACGTCCTTGGACGGTTTGAATACGGGTTCTGACACCCCGAACCAATCTCTTGATTCAAATTAAGTTATACCAATAAATCATTAAAATGTAAAGCAGATAAGCAATTCAAATTCAGACATAAAAAAAACAGCTGTATATGCATAAATTCCTGCACATACAGCTGTTTTTACAATCGCACTATTTCAAATACGAAGATGGATTATACGCCTTGGTTCCCTTGCGGATTTCAAAGTGTAATTGTGGCTCGTCAACCTTGCCTGTTTCGCCAACGGTTCCGATTTTTTGCCCAACGCTAACCTTGGTTCCACGGCGCACAATCATTGAATCCAAATGCGCATACACAGTCATCCAACCACCAGAATGCTGAACAATAATCAGATTGCCCATGCCTTTAACTTCGTTACCTGCATACGCAACCACTCCATTTTCCGCCGCCCCAACCGCCGTACCCTGGACGGCGGCAATATTTATACCATCATTAAACAACCCATCGCCCTTTGCGCCATATGCAGACAAAATTTTTCCCCTTACCGGCCACGAGAATTTCGACGACGACCGTGCAGTTATTGTCGGCAATTTTTTCGTTGGATCAGACGAGATTTTTTCCTTTACTGGCCCACTGCTTGCCACCGTACTTTGCGCCCCTGTTGCCACAGTTGCCGTACTTGACACAGCCACATTGCTGCGCACCGGCGCAGAATTCAAATTAGGCACTTTTAACTTTTGCCCAACCGACAACGTAAACGGCGCGGTTAAATTATTCATAACGGCTAAATCATTCACAGGCACCGAATATTTACGCGACAAAGAATACAAAGTATCACCCGCCGCAACAGTTATTTCCTGTAACACCACACGCGTTGTTGTTGCAGCATTCGCCGGCACAGAAATTGTTTGTACTACGTTGGCCTCTTTCTGAACGGGCACTTTTAATTTCTGGCCAATTGACAAAGTATATGGCGCCACCAAATTATTTTCGCGCACCAATTCATCAACCGTTGTCCCATACATTTGCGCCAAAGAATACAAAGTATCACCCGCCGCAACCGTAATCTCAGACGACGAAGACACCATCTCGGTTCCGCCATACATCGGCACATGCAGATATTCATTTTCCGCATCTGCGATTATCGCCCCGCCTGCATCCACAGGCACAGACGTACTTTGCGTCGGCAATTCGCCATACAAAGTTGTCACAGATGGTGGCACAATATAATCATTAACACTGGCATATTCAACATAATTTGCATCATCCACAGCCCCATACAAATTTGGCGCAGCATAAACCCCATAGTCTGTTGATGCAGCATTATAAATCTCGGGCTGGGTTTCAGGGTCCGCCAACAATGCTGGATAACGCGACGAAATAAATTCCCCAACAGTATCAGGCAACGCAACTATCTTGGGTTGCAAATCACACGCGGCAAGCGCCAACGCACAAATCCCCATAAAACACAAATTGAAATTTTTCACACACGAATTATATCACAAAAATAAAAATAAATCTTATCTATTTTCGTTTATATTATCTTTACGCATAAACAAAATGCTTATTTCAAACAACAACCACATAGGCACACCCAAAACAATTTGCGACACCACATCAGGCGGCGTTAACACCGCCGCAATAACCGCAATCAGCACAATAACATACCGCCGCATTTTTATGGCCCACGAACGCGACAAAACACCAATTCTGTTTAACAACACCAACACCAAAGGCAATTGAAACGCCACGCCAAAAATTTTCAACATTCCAACGGCAAACGCCAAATAATTTGTTGCCTCCGGCAACACCACAGATGGCACAGGCGCACTTTCATTTAATTCGATAAAGAACCCAAACACAAATGGGAACAAAACATAAAACGCGAACGCCGCCCCAATTAAAAACAAAATTGGCGAAGCAACCAGCACAGGCCAAATTATTCGTTGTTCTTTTTTATGCAACCCAGGACGCACAAATGCCCAAACCTGCCACAAGGCGAATGGAATTGTCACAAACAAACCAAATAACACCGCCAACGAAAATCGAATCATCAAACCATCGGTTAAACCTGTGTAAAGTAATTCGCCATCAGGCCAAACGTCAAACAACGGCGCGGTTAACACCCACTGCAACCAGGGCGCAACATACCACCCTGCAACAAGTGCCAAAACAAACACCGCAAACGTCCACAATATACGCCGGCGCAATTCTGTAAAATGCTGAGTCATTGTCATACGGGCGGTTTTTCTCATTTTTTTGCCCCCCGTGTTTTTTTATCAGGCGCCTTTTTACGTGTGACTATGCGCGCCACAGCCTTGGGCTTGTTTTGTCTAAGTTCCTTTAACGGTTCCGATATTCCGTCCAACACATCAGACGTAGTCGTACGAATTAAATCATCAATTGGCTTTTCCAAATCAATTTGCTGGCGTATTTGTTCCGAAGCATCAGTAATTTTCCAAATAATTTTTCGTACAAACGTAACCGCCCCCGCCAAAAAACGTGCAACATCAGGCCACATGCGCGCGGGTATAACCAACACAGCCACCAACAAAATTACCAAAAATTCAGCCCAACTGATTCCAAACATCTTTAATCATAAAACGAATCGCCGCCACTTGTACTGACAGTTCTGTGACGTTGAATCTGAAAATAATCGGATGGGAAATTAGTTTTCGCAGTCAAATCGTAAAACACAACATCTGTTTGTGCGCCCGTTGCATCAATAACGGTCCACGCATTTAATCGCACAGGATTTTTATCAAACACAACAGTCATGTTTCCCAGGCCTTCCTGACCACGCAGATTCATTTTTAATGAATACGTATCACCCAAATCGGATGTTTCAATAACATTAATATCTGCATTTTCCAAATCGATATTTTCACGAATTAAAATTCCAGCCGGCGTACTGGTTAACGGCACAGTTGTAATTTGATCCAACGATTTATCAAAAAAGTACAAATCACGCCCATCAGAAATCAATTGCACGGGCATATTATCATAATCCAACCGCACACGTCCCGGCCGCAACATAGCAAAATTTCCGCGTTCTTGTTTGCCATTGGCAGTTTGAACAAAAACACCATTTAACCCAGTAATAGAATTCAAATACTGTTCAGCACTTGCCACCAATCCCGAATCAACCGCGGCATTTGCCGCCCCGCACAAAAACGCCACCATGATAAAAGAACACAATTTTTTTATCATTTTAATCTCTCCCTGAACAATTCCAACACACGTGCGCGCACATTTTCAATTGTATCGCGAACAACGGCACCCGCCGCATACGCATGCCCCCCACCGCCCAACGCAACGGCAATATCATCAACGCGCCCTGTTTTGCTGCGCAATGAAACACCGGTTTGATTTTCCTTTTGCCGCTTTAACAATGCAACATATTCAACGCCCTTGATTTGCCCCAGCAAAGACAACACCAATTCGCCGCGCCCATCCAGATGCTTGTAATCCTGGGCACCAACAGTTGCCACCGCCAAGCGGCCACGAAATAAAAATTCAGCCCGCGACGCCACCGCTGCTTCGGTTACAACAGATTTACGCGGCCTGTTATTCAGCAAATTTGAAATCCATTCGATACTGACCCCCGAATCCACCAATTCCGCCATAATACGCAACACTTTACCTTTGCGCGCATACTTAAAATTGCCTGTATCGGTTAAAATCGCCAACGCCAAAAGATTATTCACATCGACATTTCGCGCCCAATCCAGTTTTTTTGCAATATTAAAAATTATTTCCCCAGCGGCCGCAGCCCCCACATCATCCAAACACAAATCGCCAATTTTATCATCATTTCTGTGGTGATCTATCTCGACAACATATTTTGCCGATTCCACCGCCGGCATTACCCCGCCCATGTGATTTCTGGTTCCATAGTCTACTACAAAAACCAAATCAAATTTTTTTTCCAAATCCACATGCCCAAAAAAATGCATATTTGCACGCAAAGGCACATTATCCAGCATATTGGGAATATTTCCATCATAAACGCACAACGCGCTTTTTCCAAAATTTAATTTCACCAGTTCGGCCAACGCCAGCACAGAACAAAACGAATCACCATCTGGATTTTTATGTCCAGCAATCAAAATACTCTTCGCATTTTGAATTTTATCTGTTAAAAGTTTCAAATCATCTGTTTTCATTATGTCCTATACAGCAATATCTTCTATGAAAAACTGCGCGCTTACCCGCCCATTAAACTCATTTTCTTTCAATTTACCCAACATTATTATTTTAGTGTTTGCGTTTGCCTCGTCCAGTAAAAAATTGCCAACCGGCGTCCCGGCCAGGTTAAACCCAACAAAAGCCAACTGAGTCCCAGCACTTGTAGTAACAGCGCCACGCACATGCGCACCATGCCCCATGGTTGTGGCAAAACGCAACGTCGCGCCATGCAATATTAACGTAGGCTCGGGATTTCCCTGCCCAAACGGTTCCAGCGCACGCAATTTATTAACTAATTTCAGCGTAGCCCCCCCAGCATCCATTTCTGCATCTGCAACAATTTCTTTATGTGGAATACGTCCATTTAATTGGTCACGCACAGCCTGTTCCAAAAATTCGCAAAATCGTGCTTCATTTTCAACCGCCAAAGAAAACCCAGCCGCCGCAGCATGCCCCCCGCCTTCGGACACGATTCCGGCCGCCAATGCATCATGGATAATTTTTCCCAAATCCACCCCAGTAATTGACCGCCCAGAACCATTAATAACGCCATCAATACGCGTTGCCACACACGCCGGCAAATTATATTTATCTTTTAATCGTCCTGCGATAATCCCCATAACGCCGCCATGCCAGTTATCGCCACAGACGAACAAACTGCAATGCCCATTGTCACAACATTTCTTAGCCATATCCCCAGCCGACAACATAATTGCATTTTGAATATCTATACGTTCCTGGTTCATTTGATGCAATTGCTGTGCCAACGAATTTGCAATCAATGGATTATCAGTAAGCAACAATTCCAACGCCGGCGCCGCCGAATCCAAACGCCCGGCCGCATTTAATCTGGGGCCAATTGCAAACCCTGCTGCATAAACAGAAGGCTTTTTAATCCCAGCCACATCCATCAACGTGCGCAGCCCCAAATTTTTTCGCAATCCCAAAACACGCAATCCAGTCGCAACAAAAGCCCTGTTTAATCCGACCAGCGGCATAGTGTCACAAATTGTTCCCAACGCAACCAAATCCAGATAATCCATCAAATCAGTATCTGCAACACGTTGCGCCATCTCGGGCGATAAATCACGTCTGCGCAATTCACGCCGCAACGCAACCAACGTTAAAAACGCGACACCCACGCCCGCCAAATACTGTAACCCTGATTTATCATCCGCACGTTTTGGATTAATCACAGCATCGGCATGGGGCAACACACTGTCTGGGGAATGATGATCAGTCACAACAACACGCATTCCACGCTGTCTTGCATGCTCGACCTCGGCCACACCGCTTATTCCACAATCAACAGTAATTATAAGTTTTGCGCCGCCGTCTGCGATTTCATCTATGGCGGAAATGTTTAATCCATATCCTTCGCCTTCGCGTGTTGGCAAATGCCAAACTACATCAGTTCCCAGCGCGCGTAAATATTTCACAAAAATCGCCGTAGACGTAATTCCATCAACATCATAATCGCCATAAATTGCAATTTTTTCATTACGTAAAATACTGTCTGCGATTATTGCCACCGCCGTATCCATATCACACAGTTCAGACGGATTTGGCATATATTCTTTTATACTTGGATTCAAAAATTTATCCATCGCAGCCATATCAGTCACGCCACGACTGGTTAAAATTTTCTGCACTAAATTATCGGGCTGAATGTAACCATCATCTTCACCAGGATACGTCGCCACCGTCCATACCTGCCCCAGTATGGACTTATCTACCACCTTTTTCACACTGCACTCTTTTTTTATTATCAAAAAGATTATAATCGAAAATTATTCAAATAGCAACGGCAGTATCCCATCAAGAATTTTTCCCGTTGTCGGCACGGCATTCCATGCAGCAGTTCGCAATCCGAACGATTCCTTTGTGCCACTTGGTTCATCCAAAACAACCAAAATAGTATATTGCGGCGCATCCACAGGGAAAATTCCCGCAAACGCAGTTAAATTCTTTTTTCTGTTTCCATATTTTTCAGCGGTTGCAGTTTTTCCACCAATTTGAATACCCGCCACACGCGCCTGTTTGCCGCTGGTTTCCTCGGCAATATGGAACATAATATTACGCAGACGCGCGGAAATTTCATCTGACAATACGCGTTGCCCCTGCACAGGCCCCACCCCACGTTTTAATATTGTCGGATAAATATAAATTCCACCATTTGTCATCGCATTTACGCCCAGCAACAAATGCATTGGCGTCACAGAAATACCATGCCCAAACGATACCGTCGCCCGTTCCACAGGCCCCCATTTTGCCGGCAACAGCGGACGTTCTGTGGAACCAAAATCCAAATCCAATGGTTCATCAAAATGTAACCTCTTGAAAAATTCCTGTTGCGTACCATCTGGTAAATCCAACGCGATTTGCGCACTGCCCGCATTGCACGAATGCAACATAATTTCTTCTATGGTTAAATTCGGACGTGGCGGTTTAAAACTGCGCACATCACTGATTCGTTTAACCACGCGCCCAAATTTATCAGTAATCGGGAATGGTTCGGCCACATAGTATTCTTTGTCTATGCCGTTTTCCATGGCCATGGCCGTATTAAATATTTTAAATATCGACCCCATTTCAAACACCCCACGCATAGGCATAAACATGCGATTGGACGCCGGATCCAAATTAATATTTTCCGGATCGAAATCGGGCAACGACACCATTGCAATAATTTCACCAGTACGCGAATTCATCAGCATACCCATGGCGGCGCGCGCCTGATATTTCTGCATAGCAATGCTTAACTGATCATAAAAAACGCTTTGAATTCGTGCATCCAGCGACAATTGCAATGGATCAGTATTTTGTTGCAAATAATCATCATAAAGGCGTTCAATACCTTCCAATCCATGGCCATCTTTTCCAACGAATCCGATAATATGCGAAAACAGCCTGCGCTTTGGATAACGCCGTCTTTGTCTGGCCTCAATTTCTAATCCGGCCAAATCTGCTTCTTCCACTGCGGCACGTTCCGCATCAGACGCGTAATCTTTAACAGATATATATTTACGCGAAGAATTCACCAAATCCAACGCCTGGGCCAAAGAAAATTTATACGGGAAGATTTGATGTATGGCCTGCGCCACGGCATCTCTGTCTTTTACCATTTGCGGCCGCAATATTATATGCCCAGACATAATATTTTTTGCCAAAATTTCGCCGTTTCTGTCCACGATATCTGCGCGTTGCACTTGCCATTCACCATCAGCCAATCCACGCCGTGCTTTATCTGTACCCTCTATGCCCAAAGACAGTGTACGCAGAATAAAAATCACAAAAACCGCAACGAAAATATAATAAATCCAGCGCATTCGTTTATGTCCATCACGATCGACTGATGCGCTGTAAAAACCATGCTTGAAAATATCCCTGCCGATTTCAAACATCTGCTATTGTACTTTTTCCTTGCGTGTTGGTAAATCTTGGACAGATATCATTTTATGATATCCGATAATTTCAGATTCAGGATATACACTAATTACCAAATTTCCCAAAATTTCCGATCGTTCATATGACGACAAATCTGTTTCTGCGGCATTTATATCCTGCTGAACTTGCACAATTTCGTTACGAACCCGATTGCGCATTTTACGTTGTGTACGATAACAAACCTGCAACACAGCCGACAGCATAAGCACCAGGCAAATCGCCCACAAACCGATATACCACATTTTTTTTGATTCGCCCATTTTACTATGCCCCATAACTGCATATCAATAATATCATAAATTCTGTAAAAAACGAATCATAGAATTCAATCCGTTTAAACGCCCCGCCCCTAAATTAATATCCAGGCTTGCGAATTCGCCTGCCAAATCCATTTTTTTTATTTCATCTGGACTTTTACCATCAACCATAGCAGTAATAATTGCAACAATACCCCGCACAATTCCCGAATCGGCGCGCCCATAAAATCTGTTTCCAACCCTGCATATTTCTGCGAACGAAGCACATCCCTGTATTTCATTACACACAGCCATTTCAGGCACCTTGGGCATATGCGCACCAAAATCCATAACCATTTCCAATTTTTGTACAGGATCGTTCACCATCATCAACATATTTTTCATTTCAGCATATTTCATGGCCTACCACCCCTGCTCGGTCAAATCCAATTCCAAACGCGCCGCCTCAGACATCCGCGACAAATCCCACGGCGGATCCCAAACCAATTCAATATGCACATCACGCCCCCCCGACACAGCTGCCACAGAATCATGCACCTGCTGTAACAAATCTTCCATCATGGGACACGTTGGACTGGTAAAAGTCATTTTAATATCCACAGATTTTTCACCAATCCCGATATCATAAATCAAACCCAAATCCCAGATATTCACTGGGATTTCAGGATCATATACGGAACGCAACACCTCGATAATATTTTCTTTTGTTAATACCATCTCTTTTATTTTACCACACTTTCTATTATATCAGCGGCACGCACCGCATCATCCATTGTATTCGTTGACCCCACAGAAATACGCGCTGTCCCCGCCACCCCAAAGGCTTTGTGAATCCAACTGGCGCACATATTACCCACACGCAAACACAGCCCACGTGCACCAACCAACGCCCCAAAATCCAGTATATGCATACCATCTATATAAAACGTTAACAACGCCGCATCGCGCGAAGTAATTATCTTTATCCGGGCATTTTCAGACAACCTGTCATATAAATATTTGATTAAATCCAAATTGGGCCGATTCGCAGACAAATAATCCATGGCAGCCGGCAATCCGATAATTTGGGTTACTGGTAACGTACCTGCTTCAAATTTAGCCGGCGCATTTTCCCATTGGAACATAACATTATGTTCAACCGCACTGCCCGTTATTTTTGAAATCATTCCGCCACCAAATTTATCAGGACTTACCCACCGTTCAGGATTTTTCATATACATAATTCCCAAACCAGTATCAGCCCCAATTTTATGCGCCGAAAAACACATAAAATCGCAATCCCATTTTTGAACATCAATTTCGTCATGCACAACATATTGCGCAGCATCAACCACAGTTATAACATCTGGATTTTTTCTACGCGCGGCGGCAATCAATCCTGCAACATCTTGGGCCACACCCATAACATTTGACATAGCGGTAATAACAAACACATCTGCGCGTGGTAAATCAGAACACATTAAATTGTATTTGTCATCCATTGGACATAAAACAATCTTGCACAAATCAGAATCATATAACAATTCGAACGGCAAACGCGCACTGTGGTGATCCAAATCAGACACCATCACAGTTTTATTTTTTATCCCCGCCCTACACACACAATCATTTATTATATGCACAATTCTGTTCATACCATCAGTTGTCCCAGACGTAAACACAATCTGATCGGGACGAGCATTTATAAACTGCGCCGCGCGCGCACGCGCCTTTGCAACCATATCATCCACATTGCTGGCACGTGCACAAATGCCCCGCCCTGCGTTCGCATAATCGTGGCGCAGAAAATCACATTCAGCCGCAATAACAGATTCGGGTTTCAACGCACTGGCCGCACTATCTAAGTATATGATATTATTCATTTTATGATTTCCCTTGCATTTTATGGGGATTATAATACACTCGTGTGAAATATCAACAAGGAAGGAGTTGAACTATGGCTTTGGAACATGCAAACGATGCAACATTCGAATCGTTGGTTAATTCGGGTATTGCGCTGGTTGATTTTTGGGCACCATGGTGCGGTCCATGCCGTATGTTTGGGCCGATTTTCGAATCAGCATCCGACAAAATCCCCGATGTAAAATTTATTAAATTTGAAATCGACGAAGCGAATCGACGTACCCCGGCTAAATTCGGCATACGCAGCATCCCAAGTGTATTGGCATTTCGCAACGGCGAATTAATCGAGGCTCGCACAGGCCTTATGGACGAAGAAACACTTTCGGATTGGATACGTGAACTAAAAGGATCCTGAAAATGGCAGAAAATTATAAAAATATTGAATTACCACCAAAATACACACCGAAAAAATCGGAACCGTATATGTGCCCCCAACAGTTGGCATACTTCTATCAATTACTTTCCACCCAGAAAGAAGAATTGTTACACGATTCCGCAGGTGCATTGAACGCTGTTCGCACAGCCGACCAAGCAGATTCCACCGGTGTTGGCGATGATACAGACAACGCAACATTTGAACAAGAAATCACAATGAATTTGCGTATGTCCGAACGCGATAATAATTTATTAAAAAAAATAAATGCGGCATTGGAACGAATCGAAAATGGCACATATGGTTACAGTGTTGTATCGGGCGAAGAAATCGGTCTGAATCGTATGTTGGCACGTCCTCTGGCAACTATGACAGTTGACGAACAGGAAGAATATGAAAAACGAAAATAATTAAATTAATTATATTCAGGCGCGCCACTTGGCGCGCTGTTTTTTATTATCGCTTCTGTGGTTCGTTTTTATTTGATTGTGCGCCATGCACAATATTTTCAACAATATTCCCCAGCACCCCGGCCCCCACCCCGGCACCGGCAACTGCACCGCCTGTCTTCATCTGTTGGGCAGTCTGCTCTTTCTGGTCCGCCCATTCGGCTGCGTCCGCCCCATTTGGATTCATCAACGCGCGTGATATTGACGCATATGAACCATCAGTGATACCAACAGCCTCGTTATCATATAATCCAGACGTTGCCGCATCCGAAATAACCTCGGCTTCTATGCCAGATGCCATACCCAGGGCTTCTTTACGCACCCTTAAATCCGCCGCCAATGTTGTATATTCGTTATACAGTGGCAACAACACATTTGCACCGGGCAATTGCACATTTACACTTCCGCCAACAACATTCATCCCAGCCCCATAATCACACCGGAATGTGGCCAAATATGCCGCCATATCACGTTCAGCATCCGCATCAACACGCTTCTCGGCAATCGCGGCCGCCAATTGCATGCCACCAACACCGCCCGCACCAATCGCAACCCCGCCGACAAGCCTGTTTGCCAATGATTGTTCACGCTGCTTTGCTTCTTCGTATTCCTGTTGTGCCTGCTCGTACTGTTCTAACTTATCTTGATACAGAACAAAATCGCTTAATATTTCCAACACATCTTTATCCGACATTTCATCGGAATACCCGCGTATACGCGCCGCCACAGATGCTTCCAGTTCATCTAACTCGTCTTTTTGTAACGCTAAATCTTCTTCTCTTGGAATATTACTTGCAGAAATCGGGGTCAACCCATCATTATTTACAATGTTTTCATCAACACTCTGCGCCGCATCACTGGGGGCTTTGTTATCATCATCGGTCAAAGTTGTTTGTACAACCCACGTTTTATCCCCAGCAATAATATCAGGTACATCCGACACCTGGGGCGATAACTTCTTCATTTCCGACAAAGCGTTTGCAAAAAAATTGAACGAAACAGCAGTTATATAATCGCCCTGGGGTTCAAACGAAGACTTACTGCGTGAAAAAATTCCATACAAAACCAAACTATCACGGTTCAGCACTGCCCCACCAGAATTTCCACTAACCCCGTCGCACTCGGTTCTGAAATTATAAGTATCATACATCCCGGTTATACTGCACGTCTTGTCAACCTTTAACCGATATCCCTGCGTTTGTTCATCCCAATCCCGCAAAGATTTATTATCCAGCAACAACGCCAATTCCCGTAACAATGCCGCATCTGATTTCAAATATCCATCAACATCTGTTCCCATGGGCATACGCACAATATCGTTTAAATACCACCGCAGCAAAGCAATTTCATCATCAGACAAAATCCGCAACCACCCAAACCCCAGCCCCATCACAGGCACAGGAAAAGTAACAGCGCCCGTTGGCTCCGAAAAAAATTCAGTACTGAAAAATTTAACGTCTTTCACCCGCAACAAAGCCCAATCATCAGTGTCTAGATTATCGCCATATTTTTCCAACACAACTGATGTTTTTCGTCCATCATGCAACTGAATTTCATATTCATTTCCCAACGAAGCATTGTTATCAAATTCGTCACTTTCAACAACACAATGCCGCGCAGTCGCAATAATATCAGGCGCCACATATTGTGCTGTGCAACTGGTATCCTTGTCGACGTGCAAATACACAACCCTGTTATACGGGGGCTGCGCCCAATCAACATATTCACGGGCATCTTTATCGCCGATTCCAGCGAATGCAAAACCCGGCACGAACAACATCGCGATAAAAATTAACTTACGCAAAAACAATGTTTGTACTCCAATCTGACTGTAAAAATTATATCACAAAACACGGGGAAAATAAAACAAAAGGCCGGCAAACACCGGCCAAAAACAAATATCCAATGGGCTATTTCTTAGCGCCACGCACGGTGCCCTTTTTCTGGCCAACCTTTCCAGAACGCGAGCCGGCCTTTACCGGCTTTTTTGCCGTTTTTTGCACCTGTTTTTCCGCGACACCCGCACCATCAGCGTCCCCGGCATTTACCGGCTTTTTTTCGATTTTGTTCGATTTATCTTTTAATTCTTTTTTAAACGTATTAAGCCCATCAGCCAAATTTTTCATCATGCCAGGGATTTTATTATGGGCAAACAAAATCACCACCAGCAAAACAATTGTCAGTATTTCCCAAACGCCAAAACGTCCCATTTTAATCCCCTGTACTGCTTATTTTGTCACATAACATTCCACGGCATCGGCCTTGGCATTACGACAGAAATTATTTGCATCCGCCGCAGTGTTAAACCCAATACGCAATCTGTACGCAGTGCTTCCATTTGGTAACTGCGCAGCCAAAATCACAAACTGATGCCCACTAAACAAATTCGCATGCGAAGCGCGCAATTGCCGCTGTCCAGCCTCGGCCAAGGCACGTGTGCTGTACGAACCAATCTGGGCATACCAAGAATACGTACGCGGTGCAGTTTGTGCCCGTTGCTGCGCCTGAGTATTTGCACGCGCCGGTTTTGCAGCCGGTTTGGCCGCAGGCTTTGCCGCGGGCTTTGCTGCGGCAGCCTTGTCCGGATTAAATGTAACATCTTGTCTGTCGTCTATGACACGCACAGGAACGCCCGGTGTAGTATTTTGCACAACCGGTTGCGGCTGTGCCACAGGTTGTGGCGCAGGCTGTGGCTGTGGTGCAGGTTTTGGCGCAGGCGCAACATTTGCAGGTTGCGCGCCCGACTGCGGTGCCGGCACGACCAACGGCGCATCAGCATCAACACCTTCGACTGCAACGACCGGGGCATCCAAATCAATCTCCATCGACGACGAAGATTTATCACCATCTGTAACCTTAATAATCACAATCACAGCGATTATTATAACCAATACCCCCAACCCCATAAGTAACCAAGGCTTTTTGGGGCGTGGCGCCGCGAATGGTGCGGCCTCGGGCAATGCATCAGATGCATCCGCATCATCATTTAAGTCCAATAAATCTAAATTGTCGTCATTGTTCATCGCGTGTCCCCCATGCTTCTTTGGAACACATTATATCATAAAAAACCGTATTTTCCAAAGATTATGTAATATAAATTACTGTGGCATTTGGCCGAAATTTGGTGGCACAATTAATTTATGATTTTCTTCCACGATTGGTTCTGTTTCACAATTTCCACCACACGCAGCCAACGCCAACGGCGCAACAATAATCGCCAATAATAAAAATGCTTTTTTCATAACACCTTCCTTTGCTAAGACAACATTATAATGGCGCGGCAAACCCGCGCCATATTTATTTACATTACGCCGGCATTTTAACTGCATCGCGCATTTGCGAAACAAATTCATCCATCGACACAGTTTCCTGTTTTTCAACCCCCAACCTGCGCAGCGTAACAGTTTTATTTTCCATTTCTTTTTCGCCGACAACTGCGATAATCGGGGTCTTCGCCAACGACAATTCACGAATTTTATAATTCACTTTTTCGTCGCGCAAATCAGCACGTGCATACACCCCCGCATCACGTAACCGGTTTGCAACTTCAACCGCATACTCGCGGAATTTTTCCGAAATCGGGGTTACAACCACAGGTTCCGGTGATAACCACAACGGCAAATTCCCGCCCGTTGATTCCAGCAACACACCCATAAAGCGTTCAATAGAGCCCACCAGCGCACGATGCAACATAATTGGCCGATGTTTTTCACCATCTTCGCCGATATACGACAAATCAAAACGTTCCGGCAAATTCATATCCAATTGCACAGTGCCACACTGCCACGTGCGCCCAAGTGCGTCTTTAAGATAGTTATCAATCTTAGGGCCATAAAACGCCGCATCTCCTGGTGCAATTTCATATTCAATGCCATTTGCATCCAACGCATGTTTTAACGCGCCTTCGGCCTTGTCCCAAATGTCATCCGACCCGATACGGAATTCAGATTCTTTACGCGTGGCCAATTTCATAGAAATATTATTAAAACCAAATTTCGCATAAATATCCTTAATAAAGCGCAAAATTTTCACAACTTCTGCTTCTAATTGATCTTCGGTACAGAAAATATGGGCATCGTCCTGGGTAAATTCGCGCACACGCATCAGTCCCGACAGACCACCTGCGGCTTCGTACCGACACACCTTGCCAAATTCAGCCAAATATAACGGCAAATCTTTGTACGATTTAATTCCCTGACCAAACACCAGCATTCCCCCAGGGCAAGACATAGGCTTTACACAGAAAGTTTTTCCATCCTGGGTTTTACCGGAATAATTGTGTTCACCATATTTGGCCCAATGCCCACTGCGTTCCCACAAAGATCTGTCCATAACAGACGGCGTGGAAATTTCCTGGTAACCAGCGCGCTCCTGGCGGTGACGCAAATATTCAATTAACTTGCGATAAATTTTATATCCCTTGTCATGCCAAAAAACCGCACCCGGCGCATAATCCGGTTCAAAATGGAACAAATCCATTTCTTTACCCAATTTACGGTTATCGCGCGCAGCGGCCTCGGCCTGCATTTTCAAAAATTCGTCCAATTCTTCTTTGCTTGCAAACGCATCAACATAGATACGTTGCAGCATTTTATTTTTTGCATCGCCCTTCCAATAAGCACCTGCAACATTGCGAATTTTGAACGCATCGCGCGGCAAATCTTTTGAACTTTCCACATGCGGCCCACGGCACAAATCAACAAAATCGCGGAAAGTATATATCGACAGCGCCTCGCCTGCGGCATCATATTCATTCAGCCATTCCATTTTATAAGGCTGAGATGCGAATATTTCCTTGGCTTCATCCAGCGACACATTACGCTGTTCGAACCGACCGTTTGATTTGATTAAATCGCGCATTTCGCGTTCAATTTTTTCAAAATCATCTTCTGAAAATCTGTGTTCAGTATCAAAATCGTAATAAAAACCATTTTCTATGGCCGGCCCACCTGCAAATTTAACATCAGGATACAATTTTTTTACTGCGGCGGCCAACACATGCGCCAAAGAATGGCGAATCGTTTCAATTGGATAAGACATAATAAAATTCCTTTGTCAGTTAAGTTTTTGATTAATTTTGTTTAATTATTGCATTACGCGGCAAAAACCGCAAACAGAATCTTACACCCCCGCGGGGGTTGTAGTAGTTGTTACGACAAAGAAAACACAATATTTTTTCATTACCCTTGCAATAATAGTACCAATAAAAATAAATGTCAACCACCCTATTTAGCGGCCAACTTATCAGTTAAACCGATATTGTCTAATGCTTCGGCCACCCCCATGGAAATAAAGTAAGCAAAACTGTCGTTATATTTATTGCCATACCTGTATTCAGGGGCATCCAAATGATGATTCGTTTTTAACTTATACGCCTCTACATCTTCTGTTGCACAAACTTTAATTTTATCAAATTGATATTTATCTTTGTATCCGTCGTGCTCAAAAAACACAATATCTATTTTTTTACCTGGGAACCTGGCACTTAATTTTTCCACAGCCGAAATAATATCTTTCTCGGGCACGATTGCATCCATGCAATCCCTCTGTTCATACAATCTGTGCGCCCAAACAATTAAAATCGTATCAGATTTTTCAATTGCTTCCAACAACCGCTTTGCACGCCGCTTCACTGTTTCCAAAAACGTCGGCATATATAATTCCATGCTGGTATCAGATGGAAATGAATGCACAAAGCGAATATTTGTTTTTACATTCAATACATTATGATGTCTTTCCGCACGCACCAGCCACGATTGCAAAGTATAAAAATCTTCTGGATTGGCCCAGCCATCAAAATCATTACATAAAAAATGTATTTTTTCTTTGAATCTGCTGTCGCGTTCCAATCCAGGTTCTGTCCCCCAACCTTGTGGAATTCTGCCACCAGTCCAATCCAACGGCGTGGCAAAACGCACCAAATGATTCGCATCTAAATAATTTCGCACATGACAACTGCACCCTATGCCAAAAATCAAATCATATTTCTCGAAACGGCCTGGAATTAATTTTTGCCCATTACATCTGGCCAGCCATTCTTGCTTCATTTTCATATACGCGCGTTTATTGCCACGTTCCATCATTATGGCCTCTACAACCTTGTGACGAATACGCCGCACAGGAATAAATACACATACTATACTTGCAAAAAAACGTTTGATTTTTCTTTTTGACATCTTATACAACCGCTGGAAAATCAATTATACAGCCAAACAACACTGCAAAAAAGAAACACACACTGCCACCGATTACAAACAGATGCCAAATCGCATGTGAAAATTTCATTCGCCGCCACAGATAAAATATTACCCCCAACGTATACGACAAACCACCCGCCAAAATAAACCACAACCCACGCGGCGGTATATTATGTAACATCTCAGGCAATATGAACAACAGCGTCCATCCCATAAGCAAATACAACGCAACAACCCACTTCGGCTGCTGCTTTGGGTTACGAATTTTTATAATTGCGCCCAAAATCACAATGGCCCACAAAATTCCAAATACAGTCCATCCCAATCCCCCGCGCAAATTTACCAACAAAAACGGCGTGTATGTGCCTGCAATCAATGCATATATGGCAACACTGTCCCAAACTTCAAAAAAACTTTCACCACGTCGCCCAATTGTTGCATGACACATTGTGGAACCGAAATACAGCGTTATCATGGTCGCACCAAAAATCGCACACGACACAACAGCCCACGGGTTATGCGCCAACGCAGCAAACACAACCAACAGTGTTAATCCTGCAATTGCCAGTCCAACCCCAATACCATGCGTTAAAATATTTAAAACTTCTTCGCTGTGCGTACTGGGGCGTTCCCAACGAAACAACCCAGTTGCACGCAAAATCCGCAACAACCGATTCGCACGCGAATCAGATTTAACCTGTTTTAATTGCGCACGTTTTGCTTTTGTCATTTTAATATTTCCTTGATTCTGGCGACAACCCTGTCTGCGCCCATAACCTGCATAATCGAATACAAATCTGGGGTATTTGTGCGTCCAGTCACCGCCACGCGCAAATTCATGGCAACATCACCATTTTTAACCCCGGCGTTTCCGGCGATTTCAACAATTTTATTCCACCAAGCATCTTTATCATCGCAAATATCAAAGTTTTCCAAAAACGCACTCAATAAATCATGGTTAAATTCATATTCAGTATTCTGCGCGAACAAATCATCCCAAAAATAAGAAATTTCATCCAAAGTTTGTTTCCACGTAATAAAATCTTTGCGAATACGCTTTGGATTATCGCGTTCGATGGCCAAAATATTTTTCAAATATTCAGGATTACCACCGATTCGCGCAGCCCATTGTAAATCATATTCATTTGCCCACGCCATAACGCGCCGCGCCAATTCATCAACCGGCAAAGTCGCAATAAATTCGCGCGCCCACCATTCCAACTTTTTCATATCAAACAACGCACCCGACATAGGAATCTTTTTTGGCCGCAGCGGATATTCCCAAATATTTTTAACCTGCCCTTTGTTTTTTGTCTCTTCATACCCAGACGCCGCAATATTAAACAAATATTCTAACACAGCCTCGGTCGGCCAACCATCAGCCAGGAAAAAAGCAACATTCGCCTCGGGATCGTGCCGCTTTGATAATTTTCGCTGTTTTCCAGTATCCACATCGATTTTATCGATGGTCGACGTATGAATATACATTGGTGGCATCCATCCCATCATACGGAATAATTGAATATGCAACGGGAACGACGGCAACCATTCTTCGCCACGCACGACATGCGTTGTACGCATAAAGTGATCATCACACAGATGTGCAAAATGATACGTCGGCAATCCATCATTTGATTTGATTAAAACAATATCTTCGTTGTTTTCTGGGAACCCAATTGAACCACGAACGGCATCTTTACAGAAAATGCGTTGTTCTGGATTACCGGTGGAATATAAACGAATCGAAGGCACCTCGCCCGCGTCCAGACGACGAACTATTTCATCATCAGTAATATCGCGGTCGCGCGCAAATTCGCCGTAAATCCCGGTTGCAAAGCCAGCCGCTTTTTGATTTTCACGAATGCGTTCCATCTCGGCCGCAGTCAAAAAACACGGATACGCCAAACCACGCGCCAACAAATCCGCCACAACGCTGTGATAAATATCACGCCGTTGCGACTGATAATACGGCCCATATTCAGGCACATCATTATATGCCAAACCGAATCGCTGCATAGAATCCTGAATAATTTTCACAGCGTCTGCAACCTCGCGCTTGGTATCAGTATCTTCGATACGCAACATAAAAACACCACCCGTATCATACGCCAATTTGCAATCAATCAACGCCTGGTACAGCCCCCCCAGGTGCATATAGCCCGTGGGACTGGGTGCAAAACGTGTCACAAATGCACCATCTGGCAAATTGCGCGGCGGGAATTTTTCCTCTAATTCCGCCAAAGTATATTTTGGCGCTGCGCCCAACACGCGCGCAATTAAATCCGGTGATAAACCATTACGCATTTTTATTTTCCTTTTCCCATTCTGATTTTAATTTTGAATACACAGCAACATCAGTTGACTCGTCGCGCAAAATATACGCGCCGTATCAAACGTCGGCTCAACTTTTTCCAAACGAAAATCACCACAATCTATTGTTTTTGGAAAATCAGTCATTTTATAATTCCTTGTTTTCTTAATTTTTGAATTTTATACTAAATATATGGAAAAACAAGAAATAAGAACATTTGGTCGCCGTCACGGCAAAAAATTATCAGCCCGTCAAACGACGCTGATTAACACCGTTTTGCCAACTATTTCACCAATAAATTTGCCGGCAAATACCGGCAAAATTCTGGAAATCGGATTTGGTGCGGGCGAACATTTGCGCGAAATTGCCCGGCAAAAGCCGGCAAAAATTATAATTGGTGCCGAACCATTTATGAATGGGGTGGCGTCCCTGCTGTCGGCAATCACAAACGAATCGAACGCGATTCGCGATGAATATAAAAACATTCGCGTATATCCGGACGATGTGCGTGATTTTCTGCGCAACACCAATTGCAAGTTCGAGCAAATCTGGATTTTGCACCCCGACCCCTGGCCCAAGGCAAAACATGAAAAACGTCGTCTGCTGCATGCGGAATTTTTAACATTACTGGCATCACACCTGGCGCCGCACGGCGAAATCATTATCGGCACAGACCATTGGGAATATTTCGATTGGATAAAAAACGAAGTGACAAAAACCGCGCTGGATGCACATACGCCTGACTTACAGACGATTCACACACGTTATCAGAAAAAAAATATGGCAGGCACCACAACACCAAAATATTTAATTCTGCGTAATTAAACCGTAACAAAAAATTTAGTTTTATCGACCAATTCTGGCCGCATGGATTGTACCAATCGCATGGCCTGCTCTATGCGCACGCATTTTGCGCCCAACACAAAATATAAACTCATGTTCGTATCGCTCCACGCATCCAACGCAGCATACAGCCGCCCCACAAAATCAGATTTATCCCCGGTATCATTTGTTAAACTTAAAACCAATCCATCCGCACGTACTTTGGCAAGTGCCGAAAAAACATTTTTCCAATCAAATGGGCCAATTTCGCTGATATCCAATCCGACAAAAAAAGATTTATTAAAAAACAAATCATCCCGAATTAAATAAATTTGCGACACAAAAAAATCCAACTGATTTTGCGACAAAAACACCATCGCACCATCAGCCCCATTTTTAAATGCCAAATTAATATCACGGCTTACCCCAGACACAGTTTCAACATCTGACTTATTCACATAAAACCGCGGAAAAATTTTTATTTTCTTGTTTTCTATCCACGGCCAAACCACCGCCACATCATCAGGCGCCACCGACATAACATCTATTTTACGTTCAATGGCAATCGATGCCATTCGCGCCAATTCAGTCGCATCCACACCGGCCGCACACCACACAGCGAACGCCGCATCAATTTGTTCAAGAATATTTTCAGACTTCATCATTACCCTTTTTACTTTATCATAAATATGGTATAATAAAAGCCAAATGAGAATACGCCCAGATAACATTTTACTTTGCATACTATGGATGCTTGTGGTGACACTTGGGGCGTGTTTTTGGTTTAATACAATTTTCGGTTTTAATATATTTTCTGGGGCACATTGGGAACAAATCGCCACACTGCAAGCCGCCCAAACACCTGTAAAGCCCGAATTTTATATCTCTATGTTTGTTGTGATTTTTGCGGTCATAATGGGCTTGTACCTTATTATTCGGCCGCGCATGCGCAAAATTCGCCTGCCTATTGTAAAAACGGCACCGATCCATACATCAACAAAATCGCCACAACAAACGCCTGTACAGCAAAATAATCCAGACGCATCAACATTGGATATTTTGCCCACGGAAATCCAACCGGCAACTTTTCATCAGGATAAACCGGTCTCGTCCCCATCTGCGTCATCGCGCCCGCCGCGTCTAAATATACCCGTACCAAACAATTTTGCGCGCCCCCAAACACAGCAAAACACGCCCCCGTCTGTGAAAAGCGCACCTGCAACACAAACACCGCAAATCGCACCTGAATTACGCGAAATATTCACATCTGCTGGATACACAGTAAAACCTGCCCCACGTGTAAACGGCATTCAAATTGCACTGGCTGCGATTGGCACAAATGAAGTTATGTGGATTGGCTGCGTTGGTGTAAAAACAACAGATGTTCGCAATATCATAAACGCGTTCGAACAAATTTTTACCGACACTCTGGAAGAAACAAGTATAGAAATAAATGGTTTTGCAATTGCTGCCCCCGATGCCGCCACATCAGAATTCCAAGATATCTTGATGTTTAACACACCTGATGAATTGCGTCAATATATTCAGCAAAACCCAAATCCACCGTTACCAGCGGACGACGACGGCATGTTCGACGCATATTCTGAATACATAGACGCGGTTATAAATCACATAGGTAAACTGTAATGCAATTAACACATGAATCTGCCCTGCGGCGCTTATCAGAACTGCACATGGATGATATGCCTGTGGTGGAAATTCATCCAACCCCCACCCAGGTTGATACAAATTGGTTCACAGAATACAAAAAACTTTGTCATCAATTTATGAAATCCCTTACAGATTCAGCCGAAGAATTAGTATTTTTAAATCTTTCTCAAAATGAGTTTATGGCATTAATTATGGGGCATGCAATGCCACAAAACCTTTCAATTCGATTTCGGGTACCATTGGTATGGGGCGGAAAACTGGAAACAGATAATTTATTTCTGTGCCAAACATTTCCGCACTCGCACAGACTTGATGAATTTATCCTGGAACAGAATGGCGCAAACACAATATGGTTGCCGAATCCACCTAAAAAGGTCTATGTTCCGATACACGAAACAACCGGCGGCGACGGTGGTAACGCCACCACAGACAGATTAAGCCAAATGGCGGCACAAATTGGCAAAAACAGATCAATGGAATGATACAAAATGGACTGTAATGAATTTATATCATCAATGAAATCCCATGGCGCATTATTTGCACCGCCTGCGCCACAAAACGCCGTAATTTTGGCCAACAATGCATTACAAAACATCCATGCGGCAATATTGCCAAAATTCATAATTGAATTATACACTAAATGTTCCGCCATCAACCTTGGCAATGGCTACATTTTTGGCCCGACCGAGGTTAAACGTGGCACCCATCACCCAATTCCATCAATTGTACAAATAAATTCAGATCTTTCCAGCATCCCATCAATGCGCGGGAAAACGATATTTGGGCGCAACGATTTATTTTGGTTTGGATTTGACACATTTGGCAATTGCTTTATGTTGGATAATTTGAACCTTAACATATTACGTAAATACGATAATCCATGGCAATCAGTAACAGATTGTCTTTTGGCGGGGAAATTATAAATGAAAAAACTATCCGTATCACTGTCTGGGCATCAAACCAGCCTTTCACTGGAACCCGAATTCATTGTGGCATTGCACGAAATTGCACACGCACAAAATAAATCCATCGCATCCATTATTGAACACATTGACGACAATCGCACACCGAACACGAATCTTTCATCTGCAATCCGGGTATGGATTTTGAATCAATATAAAAAATAATGCCACATATGTGGCATTTTTATTTACGCTTGTACGCTGTACTCAGCGCAAACGTGCACATACACGAAATCAGCAATATAATCACCATTGTCCAATCACGCCCCAAAATACGATACGGGGTTGCATGCGCACCATATACAACACCATCCAAATACCCCTGTTGCGCGACTGGAATTTGTTGCACAACTGTACCATCAGCCGCCACAAAAGCACTTATACCCGAATAATTTGCGCGCACAATCGGCACCCCAGATTCAATTGCATAACGGCGCACCATATCCAAATGCTGATACGTCCCAGGCGTATCCCCAAACCATGTATCATTTGTAATATTAATGATTGCATCAGGCATCGCACCACGTGGCACAAGTGAATCAGAAAAAATAATTTCATAGCAAATTGCCGGCACAAATGAAAAATCGCCAAACTTAATAATCTCGGCCCCATTACCTGGTGTTAATTGCCCAGGTGTTGGAATAATATCACCAAACGGTCTGTATTCACCAAACGGCACTAAATGCGATTTACTGTAAATATGCTTTATCACACCATCAGCCCCGGCAATAACCATAGAGTTATATAATTTTTGATTGGAATAAGACGATGCGCCAATCATAATCGTTTTCTGTAAAGCCGCCGCCATCGGCATATCATCCCCATCTACAACCACAAACGGATACGAAGTTTCCGGGAACACGATAACATCTGGATTTCCCGGCGCAGCCGCCAATTCTATTAATCTTATAACATTATTATTTGCCTGTTGCACAGCATCCGCACGCGATTGGGACATTTTTTGTGATTGACTTTGCGCCGGTTGCACAATACGCACCACAGGACTTTGATGTTGCACCTGCTGTGATATTTTTATATTGTGCATGCCGTATGCAACGCCACAGCCAAACAACACAACAAACACTGAAAAAGCAATCCAACAAAATTTATCGCGCCAACGTCCAAACAATTCAACCGCCGCCGCAATCAATCCTGTTATAACAAAAGTTAACCCCAACGCCCCCCATAACGACATAGAATTTGAAATCATCGGCACTGGCAACGCAATATTTGCGATTGGATTCCACGGAAATCCAGTAAACAACCATTCACGCAACCACAAAACAAAGGTCCACGTGCCAGCAAACAAAAACGGTCTGCACGCCGGAAACGTGCATATACGCGCTGCGACAACAAACGGAATTGCAAAAACAATTCCCCCAACAATTCCAATACCGATTAATGCCGGCACCGTCCACACAGCAAATTGTGCTGCCAATTCAGGCACCACATATATCGAATTTGTCACCCACCAAAACATTGCAACTGCATAAACAGCGCTGAATGGGAACACCCGAAAAAAAGCCCGCCAAATCCCAACACGACCGCCACGCACCATTAATTTATACACAGCCGCAACAGCAATCAACGTTGCCCACCACATATTAAACGGCGCAAAACCCAACGCAGCAACAATCCCCAAAGCAACCATTCCAAAACACAATAAAATTCCTTTCCACCACGGATAAGAATCGCTGTATGTGCACGAATCCGGCGCATAGGGATTTTTTATACCCAATGATTGTAATATTTTTGTTTCCATTTTTTCCATTTTATTGGCGTCACGATTTTTTATATGATCATACCCCTGCAAATGCAAAACACCATGCACAACCATATGAGCAGCATGATCTTCAACTGAAATATTTTCATCCGCCGCTTCGCGCAGAACCGTATCCAACGATACATAAATATCCCCCAACAAAACATCGTCACCCAACTCGAACGACAACACATTTGTTGGTTTGTCTAAATTTCTGTATTCACGATTTAATTGCTGAATTTTTTGATCATTGGTCAATATAATAGACACCTCGGCCCCGGGCGCACATTTAACAGCCGCCGCATTTGCGATACGTTCAAAATCAATTTTATACTTGCGCCACCGCCCATCTTCATAATTCACATATACTTTCATTTTTCACCCACTTTGCTATCACGCCATAGTTTTGTTATTTTCAGCAACCTTTACAAAATCAATTTCTTTATGATTATCATTCTGCTTTATTTTTTTAATTCCGGCCTGCAACACAGCAACTTTTCTGCCTAATTTTTTTTGCAATTCATCAGAAAAAGTAGCGTATTGATTCCCACTAAATTTTTTAGCCAATTCCAAATTATTCATTGCCATAACATAGTGTTCATGCCGCTGGCCGGAATCTTTACTTTTATCCCCCAACGCGGCCCTACACAATGCAGCGTTATAATATGTATACCCACGAATATCGTTTGGCATTCCCTTTAAATAGTTTGATTCTATTAAACCTTGCACTA
This sequence comes from Candidatus Enterousia excrementavium, assembly GCA_017694175.1. Classification (GTDB taxonomy): domain Bacteria; phylum Pseudomonadota; class Alphaproteobacteria; order Rs-D84; family Rs-D84; genus Enterousia; species Enterousia excrementavium. The sequence goes on from JADINE010000026.1 coordinate 30,035, forward strand.
CGCGCAACCCATCTTCATACTGTCCCATTTTGTAATAACACAACGATAAATTACTGTATACAATATAAAGCTCGGGATCTTTATCCAGCGCCGCCTTGAATTTAGTTATTGCTTTTTTATAATTTCCATCGAAATAGAAATCTTCACCATCTGCATTCAATTGTTGTGCTGGGGTCAATTTTTCTGGCGCCGGCTTGTTAATAAAATCTTCTAATTTAACTGTTGCGCCCCCTGTTTTCACATATCCATTCGCGATTAATTCAGCATGTTCATCGGTCAGATATGCTCTTATAGGTTCCTGAACGGTACCTTGTACCTTGCGATATCGTGGTTTTTGTAACAGCACTCCTAAACTATCAACCTGCCGAACAGCCTTGGCGCGCGCTTTTGGCGAATTGCTGTCATATACCAACAATCCCTGCGGCACATATTCATCCATCATATACGGCGCACCAGCAATAGAATTTAACAAATCTTGATCCGACACATTGCCCAAATAATACGACGCCAACATACCGTATTTATACGATAAACCACCCCAACGCGTACCCTTTATTTCAGCGAAAGCGCGAACATAGGCACCTGCAATATCCTGAGGTTTTTGTTCCGAATTAATGGCGCGCGTAACAATATTTCCTTTATTGCCTGCCGCCCACGTATTTTCCCCTTTGTTATATCCAGCCACAGCCAATATAACAAATAATTTGGCATCCATTGGCGCCTTGATGTGCTGTTTAATTTTTGGATACACTTTTTCATACAGCCATGCCGACGCCAAATCCCGGCTTTGCTCTTTGGTAATCTTGAACCCATTTCCGATATGTTGATTCAGCACACGCGTGGCAAATTTACGATGCGTTTCATCCATCAAAGCAAATCCCATGCCAATTGTTTTAGTTCCTTTACCAAAATTATCATCATAAATTTGTTCGACATATTCCTCGCTGGATACTAAATGAGCCAACACATAAGGATGCACAGCATCCACCATACGTTGCCATTCTTCATCAGATGCGCGCGGATTTAACACCACATCATCGAACGCCATAGTATTTCGTTTTACATCCCGCCATTCTTTGAATTGTTCTATTTTATCCGGAACAACTTCTGCACCCAAATACGTTCCCCCCGAAATCAGCCCTAATCCAAACAACCACATTACATGCGCGGAAAAATTAGGATATTTTTTTGCAAATTCCCGCAACTTACTTGAACGCATTTCTGTTTGTTTACGTCCGTCTTCGCCGCGAATTGTTTTTTTGCGCATAACATTCATCACGGCCAATTTATTTTCCATCTGGCGCAGAAAAACATTATCCAGCGTCATCCACCGCGCCAAAGTTAATAAAAATTGTGCGCCACCAGCCGCCAGCCAGGCCGACCATTTTCCCGCGCCCAGCATACCAATTTTAGCCGCATCCACGAATTCAGCCGCATTTCCCGTTTCCCCATTTGCGTTTTTTTCTGCACGTTTTTTGCGCACATAATCCACAGGTTTTGTCCCGGCAATTTTTCGGCGTAATTTTGCTGCCGCCTGTTCTGGTGTTGCAACAACCTTTTGAAACTTTTCAGCCATTTATTTCCCCTATTTCTTACCCAATCCATGCTTTTTCGCGATTTTAGAACGCCGCAACGAATAATTCGGCGCGACAAACGGATAATCATTTGCCAACCCCCATTTTTTGCGGTATTCGTCGGGCGACAAATTAAACTTGCGCCTTACATATCTGCGCAACATAACGTGCCACGTTCCATCTTCCAAACATTGAATTTTATCAGGCTGCACCGACGCAGCAATTTGACTTGGGGTAACCGAGGCCCCCCGCAAACTTTCCCGTGCCGCCCGCACAGCATCCTGCATTGATAAATTTGGATTTGCTGCAATTGCCGCGGCCGCCAAATTTGCCACAGCCAAAGCAAATTCCGATGAATCTTTATTTACACTTACCAATTGAAAAACCCTTGGTTATTTACTAAAATCAATTATATCACAAATAAAGATTAAATAAAACCAAAGTAAAATATTAAAATGCCATCAGAAAACAGGCCACTTGCTGATTTAATGCGCCCAACAACAATAGATGAAATTGTTGGCCAGCCCCAGTTATTGGGTGAAAACGGCCTGGTTCGTCGTATGGTTGACAATCATAAATTATCAAATTTGATTTTATGGGGGCCGCCTGGGTGCGGAAAAACAACAATTGCGCGCGCATTGGCAAAATCTGTGGATATGGATTTTGTACCGATGTCCGCTGTATTTTCTGGCACAGCCGACATAAAAAAAGCGATGGAAGCCGCCCACATGAATCGCGAAATCGGGCGTGGCACATTATTGTTCATCGATGAAATTCATCGCTTTAACAAGACACAGCAAGATACACTGTTACCATATCTGGAAGATGGCACCGTGGTTTTCATGGGCGCGACAACTGAAAACCCCAGTTTTAATTTGAACAACGCGTTGCTTTCACGTTGCCATATTGGCGTATTGCAGCCATTATCCACCGAAGATTTAATAACGCTTATATCGCGTGCGGAAACATTTTTAAACAAAAAATTACCACTGGACGACGCGGCACGATTGCACTTGGCGCAAATGTCGGATGGCGACGCCCGATTTTTATTAAACACGATTGAATATTTATCAAATGCAAATTTTAAAAAGAAATTAACACCAGACGCCTTGGACGCAGCCATACAAAAACGCGCACCATTATCTGACAAATCCGGTGACGAACATTATAATTTAATTTCCGCAGTACATAAATCTTTGCGCGCCAGTGACACAGACGCTGCACTTTATTGGACGGCTCGCATGATGATCTCGGGCCAGGATCCAATGTACCTGTTTCGGCGCCTTACCCGATTCGCTATGGAAGATATCGGTCTGGCCGATCCAAACGCGATGCAAATTGCGCTGGCTGCATGGCAGATATACGAACGCATGGGCAGTCCCGAAGGCGACTTGGCATTAACCGAATTGGTAATTTATCTGGGCACAGCCCCAAAAAGCACAGCAAATTATCGTGCACAAACGGCCGCGTACCGCACTGCCCGCGAAACAGGCAGTTTAATGCCCCCAAAAAATATATTAAACGCCCCGACACGCATGATGCGCGAAATGGGATATGGCGCAGGATACATTTACGAACCAGATACTAAATCAGGTTTCTCGGGGCAAAATTGTTTTCCCGAATCGATGCAACGCCAAAAATTTTACTATCCAATTGAACGCGGTTTTGAACGCGAAATTAAAAAGCGTTTGGAATATTGGGACGCATTGCGCGAAAAAATAAACAGCGGAAAAAATTAACGCGACACAGATGCAGTCAGTTTTTCAATCACTGCGCGCACATTTTTCAACGTATCTGTATGATGCACATTGCATCCAACATTTGCACGCCGCACCAATCCCGTCAACGTTTTTCCCGGTCCCAATTCATACACAGACGTAATATTATACACTGGAAATTTTTCCATTATTTCCAACCACCGCACCCCATGCGTCATTTGATCAGACAAAGAATCTTTAACATCCTGGGGATTAGACATAACATTAGCCGTCTGATTAGAAAACCAATTAGTTTTTGGCGGCTGGACATCAATTGTTTCCAACCGTTTGCGCAGTAAAAATTCAGCGTTTTCCATCAAAGCACAATGCGCCGGCACCGCGACATTTAACCGTTTAGCCAAACGCGCACCATGGCTTTGTGCACGCGCAATCACCGCATCCAGCGCAGCATTTTGCCCACTTATAATGAATTGATCACGTGCATTATGATTTGAAATTGCCGCATAACCACGCCCATTGGCCGCCATTAAACATGCCTCTACTGCGTCTTTGTCCAGCCCAACAATACACGCCATTCCGCCGCCCATTTTATCAGCCATGGACATATACGTCGATCGCGCAGACAACAATCGCACTGCATCCACCAGGGTCAAACTGCCCGCACAATGTAACGCGGAATATTGCCCCATGGAATGCCCAACAATTGCATAACCAATATTATACAAAGGTTGCCCAAATTCCTGTTCCAATATTTTCGCGATTGAAACCGAATGTGCAAACGTTCCCAGCGACGTCAACTCGGGCTTGTTCAACACATCAGCCGGCCCATTAAAACAGGCCCCCGCAACATCCTTATGCGAAACATCAGCCACCTGTTCAAACGTATGACGAACCACGGCATATTCATTAAACAAATCATGCGCCATACCAATATATTGCGCACCTTGGCCTGGAAATACAAAGGCAATTTTTTCTTTCATAGTCAACAAATTATTACACTGAATAAACAAAAGTCAAATCAAACGCCCAATAAAAAATCCCGCGGATGCGGGATTTTTTATTAAAACAGAATATTTACATTCACACCAACCTGTAAATCATCACTTTCGAATTCATAATCCAAGTGCGCCCCATACTGTGTGCGCCCATATTGCTTAATGATTTTTCCGCCCAACCATTCCTGGTTATAATGTGAATCTGTCGCTTTGCGCAAAGTAAATTGTGCACCCAAACGCCAATCATTTGCGATACGGAAATATGCCTCGGGCATAAAATCGATATAGGCCATCCCACGATCATCATCAAAAATCCAACTGGATTTGATTGTCGCAGCCAACGTAACACCGGCCCACTGACGTCCGAAACGATACCCTGCATAATAAGTTGAATCAGCATAATCAGGTGTACGCACACGTGACGAACCGCCAAATTTTAATCCGAACAACACATCAGAAATTATACGTGCACTGTTGCTGTCTGCGGTTCCAACACGATACGTCGCCCCCAAATCAACAGCCCCAAAACCATCTTCTGATCCATCAAAATCCTGTTGAAAATTCACATTAATTCCAACAGCCAAACGATTATTCAATCCATACGAAACAGTTTCTTCCAACCGCAAAACATTATCCCAATATGTCAACGCAGTTTCAGACAGCACCTCGTTCGTGCTTAACATATACAACGGATCCGAAGTATCAAATTGTAACCCTTCGGCATGCGCATCACCAACAACCGGCATCAATCCGACAAAAACACCAAATAATCCAAAAAGCAGTTTTCGCATCTCTCTCCCTTTATGTATCACACAAGTTCGGGTTCTGTATATTCCCCAGAACCCGAACAATCATATTATCGCACCCCGCCTCAGAACATAAATATTGCCTGCAAACCAACCGAGGCTTCGGAATAATTGTCCAAATTTGCCGTGCCCATTTTACGGAACACGCCATCTACTGCATCCGTCTGCCAGAACGACAAATCTTTGCCGTTTGCTGAATCCCACAGCGCCATTTTTCCGTACAAGTTCAATGCAAACCAATCATTTGGCTGCCACCCGATGGCCGCTTTCAAGCTGGCCTGATTATGCCAATCATAATAACCCAAGATGGCTTCCAAATTTAATGTCCAATCTTCGTCCAGCACACTGAACGCACCCAATCCGCCTTCTACATAAAACGTATTGTCTGCATCAGTATTATAAGCCAAGAAGAATGTAGCATCTTTTCCATCGGCCATTTTACCGGTCACACCATTACCATACGAACTGCCATCAAAATTCAAATACCAACCACGGGCCAAACCATATATAGTAGTTGAACTTACTTTATACCCGGCCTTTAAATCCAACACAACATTATTGGAAATATCCTGTTGATATTGATAGTACGCAGACGCAGTTGCAATCCATTTTTCTGTATCAGCAAAACGCCATTGCACGCCCAAACCCAACAAATTCAATCCACTATCGTCCATGGAATCATCAGGTGTTTGTGGCAAAGACCAATCAAATTCATAATTCGATACATCAAACCGCGCCATAGCCAACACAGCCAATCTGTCGGTTATACCATAACTGAAATCTTCCTTGATGGAAAACTGCCCCATATTCCATGTAACACTGGGGTCAGTGCCCGCTTCTAAATACGTCAACGCCAAATCATACGAATTCATATTATAAGACAAATCAGTCACAGAACCGAAATTGCCCTTGGTTGGCTGAAAGAACGGATGAGCCAGATAATATTTGCGTTTTAATTCAGTGCGATATGTTTCCGCCCGCGTAGTACGCACATTTGCGGTTGACGTTCCACCCGAATACTGTTTATACAAATCGCTGCGATTTGCGGGCTGGGTATAATAAATATTTTTCGCATCCGCTTCGTCGTATGTTCTCGTAGACGTACGTGTTGTATACTTTTCATAATTCACCTGGGTACGTTCACGCACAGCCGGCGCACCCGTTAAATCAGCACTGGATGCCGCCCGCGTTCCAGAATTAGTTGCCGCCACAGCGGGTGTAACACCGATTAACACCGCGAACATCCCTAACCAAGACAATTGCTTTTTCATAATAAATTCTCCTTTTGATGGAAATTATATCACAAAAAGCCCCCTTAACAAAGCATTAAAACATAAAAAAAGAAAAACCGCCATACGGCGATTTTCCTATAAAATGTGCCTTTTATTATTGGCATCTGGCGGGCTAACGACGCCTTCGGCCTCCATTCGTTCCATAAACCCAGCGGCCTTGTTATATCCAACACCCAACCTGCGCTGAATGTACGAAATGGTGGGCTTTTTATCCCGAATAACAATTTCTTTGGCCTGGGTATACAAATCTGCGTCTTTATCAGCCTTGGACGGCACAGCCCCCGGCAACCCTGGAATCGCACCACCTGCCCCATCGGTCACACCGTCAACATATTCAGGCTCGCCCTGGGACCGCAGGAAATCGCCAACGCGTTTTAATTCCGCATCTTCTATGAATGCGCCATGGATACGCACGGCTTTGTGTCCACCCTCGCTGAACAACATATCCCCACACTTTAATAATTGTTCTGCCCCCTTTTCACCCAACGAGGTCATCGAATCCGTTATACTGCGGGCTTGGAACGAAATACGTGTTGGGAAATTCGCCTTGATAACACCTGTGATAACGGTCGCATCCGGGCGTTGCGTCGCCATAACAAGGTGGATACCGGCGGCCCTGGCCTTTTGAGCAATACGTTGGATATATGCCTCGACTTCTTTCTTCGCGACAGTCATCAAGTCGGCAACTTCGTCGATGATAATAACGATATATGGCATATCAGACAAATCAACTTCCTGGGTTTCAAATAATAATTCCCCCGTTTCTTCATCAGTACCCACAGCCACCTGCTCTGTTAATTTTTCACCATTTGCACGTTTTTGCGCTGCGATTTCGTTATAAGTTTCTATGTTACGTGCCTGTAACTTTTGCAGTTGTTTATACCGATTTTCCATTTCATTTACAGCCCATTTAAGTGCATTCACTGCGGCATTCGGATCCAATTTCACAATCGGCGTTATTAAATGTGGAATATCATCCCAGAATCCAAAATCAACACCCTTTGGATCGATAATCATCAACTTGCATTTATCAGGCGTAAAATGATAAACAACAGACGTAATAATCGTCTGCACAAACACCGATTTCCCAGACCCCGTACGCCCAGCAATTAACATATGTGGCATTTTTGCCAAATCGTAATACATTGGGTCCCCACCAATATTCACACCCAACGCCAACGGTATTTTATAACTTGAATTCACAAACGTATCATTTTCCACAAGAGATCTGAAACGCACAGTCTGCGGTTTTAAATTCACCATTTCCACGCCAATCAATTGTGTACTTGGTATTAACGCAATACGAATTTTCTCGGTTGCCATGGCGCGGGTCATATCTTCCACAGTTTTGTTAACATCAACCATGCGCACACCACTGTCTGGCAAAAATTCATACAGTGTAATAATCGGCCCAGGGCGAATGCCAACAACTTTGCCATGCACATTGTATTCAGCAAAGTGCACCTCCATCGCAGCGGCATTACGCTTTAATTCCGGTGTCACGACATTTTTACCGAAATGCGAATATTCCAAAAACGCAGGATCCGGCAATTCATAATCATGCGCACCTGCTGCACGTGGCGCCGCACGCGCTGTGCGCCGCGCACGCCGCTTGGCTGGACGTGCCTTTGGTGCCGCGTTTTCTTCCTCAACCTCGTCTTCTTCATATTCCTCGTATTCTTCTTCCTCTGCTTCGTCACCCTCTTCTTCCAAAGGTTCTGGCGCACTTGTCAAATGGAACACAGACAACACCCAACGCACCCCGCGCCAACACATCTGGGCAGCATACACAACATGAGTCCACTTTATATGTAACAAAACAGATGCCTGCAAAACAAACACAGCAACCAAACATACCCCAACAATCGTTGCCAATCCTGATCCCATAAGCGTACCAACATCCCCGGCAACAATTGCGCCAAACATTCCACCCCATAAATATTCAGGCAACACAAGTCCCAACCCAGCGGCACCAACACACACCGCAACAAAGAAACGCAAGAAATCGTACTCAGGCGCCGTCTCGTCCCCCCAGTTCACAATCCAAGCAAACCCCCAGCGCGCAACACATAACACAACAAACAAAGCCGGAACAAAACCAATGCAATAACGAACAAACCCAACAATATTTCCCATCAAAGATTGATTACCAAACGTACTTGCCACACCAAAACCGTCCAAATACGGGTTATAAAAAATCAATGCGAACAGTGCCCACAATCCCACAATAACAAGCACGCCGCCAAAAATGCGTTTAATTAAACTTTTCAACGCCACAGAAACACTTTCTGGGAAAAATCTAGATGCTTTTGCCATGCCCGCATTTTATCACAAAAAAGATAAAAATGTTAGCACTCATCCGATAAAATTTAATTACCGGCCAATTTCTGCGCCATGCTTTTTCAGCCAGGCTTTCACAAAATCAGCCACCACCATACCGATAAAGGCGCCAAAAATCACATCCGACGGCCAATGGGCGCCAACGCAAATTCGCGACACACCTATAACGATTGCCAGCGTCCACGTAAACCATTTAATTTTTGGCGCCAACAATCCCAACATAACAAGCCCTGCAAACGATGCGAACGTATGCCCCGATGGCATAGAATGGTAAACATCCGACAAAGCCCAATGGTCAAACACAACGGGGCCAAACTCAAACCCAGGGCGTGCACGCCCAATCACAATTTTTAATATTTGCCCGATAACACTTGCAACCAAAACCGAGCATAATACAAAGAAAGCATAACTGCTGCGAACCTTGCTCATAAAATCATTACAAACAGCGGCCAAACTTGGTTGATTACGTGCGTTTTTGTATCGCACTCCGAATTTAATCGCCTTTTTAATGTAAAACACCAACAACACAACAGCGGATACAATCAACCAAACCTTGGCATCAAATATTTTATCAAACACACCCCACAACTCGTAATTAAAGTGACGCAAAAAACCAGACACAGGCGCATCAAACCAAAAAATGCCGGCCACCACCAACCCAGCGGTCACCACTGTTCCAACACCTAACCAACCCCATTTGATTTTATTATTTGATGTTAAAAACATACTTTCCCCACACGTAATAAATTATTCTGACAAAAGTTTATTATAAAGCCTGGCATCCGTTAATATTTTTGCCGCCACCGCCGCAGACAACGCATCTTCGTCCGCCCCGCTTGTAATAACAGGACACCCACGACGCACAGCATCAACATCTACATCATCAGCCTTATTAAAATCTTTTGCATTAAAATCATCATTTATCACGTTCAGGAAAAACGCATTTTGTTGATTTGTTGAACGAATATTGGAAAGACACACAATCGGGAAAACCCCACGTCCATCAATTTTGCGTCCAGTGCCTGTTTTTATGGACTTGTTCAATAATTCCAACGCACCGCCATTTTCCAAATTTATCCGCGTAGCGATTCGCGCTGCCCCTGCCGTTGGTGTTCCCACCAAAACACCGCGTCCATATTCATAAAACGCCGCAACCAGTGCCTCGGCCGTGCCGCGCGTCATATTAGACATTAACACAACAACATCGGCATCTGTCACCGCAGCGCCACCTGGGATAATTTCCACTTCATCTTTTGCTGTTTCAACAACTCGCATCACAGGACGCGCCCCAATGAACAACCCGGCAAATTTTGCCGCCGCCCGTTCATCATCACCCGTTGCAGCGCGCAAATCCAACACTATCCCGGATACATCTGGATACGTCGCCAACGCTTCGTTAACTATTGCAGCCGCATTATCAGAAACCTTGTGCACAACAATTTCTAATATTCCGCCCGTCTCGGGATCAGCACGATGAACAACATCGGCATCAGCCAAAATAATAGTTGCCCGCCGCAGCACAACATCACGCGCCCCAGACGGCGACAAAACTTTTATTTTTGATGTTCCGGAATTAAATCCAGACATAGCCCCCGACAAATCCGCATCGGACATATCGGCCACATTCACGCCATTTATTGCAACAATCAAATCCCCTTCGCGCAGCCCTGAAATATCAGCCGGCGAATCTTTATATACACCTGTAATCCGCCAATTCCCGCGTGCATCACGCATACCTTCCAACCCGACACTGGTTAAAATTCTGCCGTCTTCTGTAACCTCGGCCAGGCGTGAATAAATATAGCGCCCATTTTCATCAATCCCACGCATTAAACTGTCCACCACCAATTGGTACATTTCGCTTTCAGACGCACTATGCAATCCGGGATCATTTGCACGTAATTTCAACACAAGCGCAGTTGTAATTTCGCCAAACCCATTCCAATCATTGGGTTGTGGCCGTGGATAATTTGCGATTATGGAATCTTTCCACACCAACACAACGCGTTCATCAGTTGCAGCAATATGGGCATCTGGATTTAATTTTTCCAAACTTTCAATTGCCACATTAATGTTTTTTCCGCCCCACTTTACGCTGTCTAATTTTTCATAAATATCAGCAAACGTAGCAGACACATCAAAAACATTCAGCCCATCTTGAATTGGCTCGTCTTCAAAAAACAAACTTTCGGCACCACAAGGCATCACAACCAAGGCGAACATAATAAAAGCCAAGAATTTTTTTATTCTCATTTTTCCCCCCTGGTTGCCAGCAGCACTATTTTCCATTTGGAATGGAATCGTCGCGCAAATTAAAGTGATACAAAATAACGTTCGAAATATAAATACTTGTGAAAGTTCCCATCACCACCGCGAACGTCATAGCAATCGAAAAATCGCGCAACGCCGGCCCACCAAACAGGAACAACGCCACCATTGCCAAAATAGTGGAAAGGCCGGTCATAATCGTTCTGCGCATCATTTCATTTACAGACAAATCAATCAAATCATCCATAGGCATTTTGTGATATTTCCTTATATTTTCTTCGATTCGGTCGTAATTAACAACCTTGTCGTTAATGGAATATCCCACCCCCATAAGGATAACCGCAATCGCCGTTTGATTGAATTCCAAACCTGTAATGGAAAAGAAGCCGAACATAATTACAAAGTCCAAACACAGGGATATAAACGAACCAATGGCATACCCCCCGCGATATCGCACCCAAACATAAACAGACATTAATATGAACGAGAACAATATAGCCAAAATACCCCCACGCACTAATTCGCCGCCAATTTTCGGGCCAACTATTTGCACTTGGGAATATTCAACCTTGTTTCCCAATATATCTTTTATTTCTGTAACACGCGCATTTTGTTCGGCATCAGTCGCGCCTTTGTGCAACCCAACGCGAATTAAAATCGCCCCACTATCGCCCACAGATTGTAACTCAGGATTAAACTGTTCCAAATCCGCACGCATTTTATCAATGGTATAACTTTGTTCAACGGGTGTTACCTCCATTGAAATACCACCTGCGAAATCAATACCATAATTCAGCCCGCGCAACATCAACGACAATACAGACAGCAAAATAAACGCGCCCGCAATCCAATACGACAATTTGCGATATTTCATAAATCTAAGTTTCATCATGCGCCCCTTATTTTACCTTTACATAACCAATTTTCTTGTTTTTGCCATGCATGTACCAATCAATAATAAGTTTAGACAACGACACGCATGTAAACAACGTAGTTAACACACCAATTGACAGCGTCACTGCGAACCCACGAATCGGGCCGGCGCCAAATTGGAACAATACCAACGAACAAATCAGATTGGTTAAATTGCCGTCCAACACAGCCTTCATAGACCGGTGGAATCCAGCCTCGACCGCACGCAACGGCGTCGAGCCTGCCCGTATTTCATCACGTATTCGTTCAAACGGCAAAATATTCGCATCCACTGCCATTCCCAACGTTAATACAATACCCGCAATTCCAGGCAACGTTAACACACCACCCAAAAGCGCTGTAATTCCGATAATCATTGCCAAATTCACCAACAGCACGAAACTGGCAATAACACCAAATCCGCGATAGCAAATTATCATGAATATCATAATGAATATAACACCAACCAAAGATGCAACTTTACCTGCCGCAATAGTATCCGCCCCCAGTCCTGCACCAACGGTACGTTCTTCGATAACCTGCAACGGCGCCGGCAAAGCACCACTGCGCAACAACACAGCCAGTTCTTCTGCCTCGTTCAAATTTGCAAATCCCCCGGAAATTTGTCCACGTCCCCCAGGAATCGGTTCACGAATTACCGGCGCAGACAAAACCTCGCCATCCAAAACAATTGCAAATTGTTCATTCACATGTTCTGTGGTAAGTTTTGCAAATCTGCGTGCACCCGTTGAATCAAATACAGTCGAAACCACAGGCGTCACACTGTTTGTCGCATCAAAACCAGCCTGGGCATCTTTTAACGATTCACCCGAAACCTCTACACGACTGTACACAGGCACCAATTGCCCGGGCACGCCCCTGTACGGCAAAAATTCTGTACCCTGCGGCGCCTGTCCGGACGCCAATTGTTCAGCCGTAATATTACTGTTCACCAAATGGAAAGTCATTTTTGCAGTTTGGCCGATTAATTCCTTGATACGTTCAGGATTATCATCCCCCGGCAATTGCACCAAAATATATTTTCCACCCTGACTTTGTATGGACGGTTCTTTTGTGCCCAACGCGTCAATACGGCGCCGAACAATTTCGATACTGCGCGCCAACGCATCTTGCACCAATTCATCACGTGCCTTTTGCGAATAAAACACAGACACATTACGCCCATCAATTTCAATATCAACACTGTCGCCCAATTCACTGCGTAACCGCCCCCGCACAGCAGACACATTATCTTCGTCACGCACGACAAACGAAACAACACCATCGACATTACGTAAATTAGAAACGCGTATCATACCCTTGTCACGATTCATCAGTGAAGAACGCACATCTTCGTACAATTGCACTGTTTTCTCGCGCATCATTGTATTGGTATCCACTTCCAACAACAACTGGGCGCCACCCTTTAAGTCCAGCCCCAACTGAATCGGTTGAATCCATGATGGATGTGGTAAATTCGGATTAATTGTTGGCAAAGCCAGTAACACACCAAAAACCGCGACAAAAATTATTGCCAATTTTTTTAACATACCTAACCCTTACTGTTCTACACTTGCAACGGCGCCTTTTGCCACTTCGACAACGACACCTTTGGAAATTTCCAACTCTATTGTTTTATCATTAACGCTTTTCACCGTGCCATAGATGCCACCTGCCAAAACACGGTTACCAACTTTTATGGAATCCAACATTTTTTGATATTCAGCCATACGCTTTTTATTTGGCCGCACCATAAAGAAATAAATAATTGCAAAAATAATTACACAGTATAATAACAGCCCCACCCAATCAGTTGTCTGTGTTGTTGCTGTGGTTGTGGCCTGGGTTGCTGCATCTGCAACAGCTGCTGTTTGTTCCATAATTTTCTCCTTAACTATAAATTATCATGGGTTCAGAATAGTAAAAAAAGCCGGTTATGTAAAGAAAAATAGTTATATTCATACACGTTCAAACCATCCATCTATTTGTGACAAAGGAATAATTTTGTACACAGGTCGCCCGTGATTGCACTCGCCCCCGCGTTCAGTATTTTCTATATCACGCAGCAACGCATCCATTTGTGCAAAATCCAACTTTTGCCCTGCCCGCACACTGTGATGGCATGCATAATTTGCCAATTTCAAATGCAGCCGCTGAATTAATTGTGTTGAATCCCCACAATCACGCACCTCGTCGGCAATGGCATGAAATAAATCAGCCCAATTCAAATCCCAATCTGCGGGCTTTTCAAAAATTGCAATCGCACGATCCCCAAACGCATCTATGTACAATCCCGACTTGTGTAATTGTTCCGCCACAGAAAGCACCGCCATAACATCTTCATCCCGCAAACTTACAACTATTGGTGTTAACAAAGGCTGCACTTTTATCGTATATTTTCTTAATTTTTCATAAGTTATACGTTCATGTGCGGCGTGCTGATCAACAATAACCAAATTTTCGCCGCTTTGTGCCAAAATATATTTATTACTTAATTGACCAATAACGCGCCCCAATGGACATGCTGCGTTATTCACAGGTTCAGCGGCTTGATACGTTTGTGCATTTTTGTCACCAAACATCGCCCCAACCCCACGTTCCAATTCCCGGCGTGGCGAACACAACCGACTGCCCAACGCACGAAAATCGATTGATTGTGGTCCAGGCCCGGCAAAGCGGTTGGAAACATACGGCGCACTTACCGCTACAACATTTTCTTTCCGCGCCAACGTTTGCGCCAACGCATCGCGCAAAGATTTTATCAAAAACGCCCGCACATGCGAAGGTTCTAAAAAATGCACATCAGTCTTTGCCGGCGACACATTAACATCGACACTGCGCGAATCCATTTCCAGGTACAAAGCACACAATGGAAATTCACGTGGATGCATCACATCAACGTATGCAGCCCGCAAAGCAGCAACTAAAACTTTGTCCCGAACGGGGCGCCCATTTACAAACAAAAATTGATCCACAGATGTTGCGCGTCGCAATGTTGGTTCTGAAATTAATCCGTGCACCCGCAACCCAGCCGTCGAACCAGACACAGCATCAACAGCAAGCATACGCCCACGAACATCATCCCCCATCACGGCCGCAACACGTTCAGCCATATCCTGATTTTTTGGAAAGCGCCATTTATTATTTAATGTAAATCCAACATCCGCACGTGCCATTGCCAAACGTTTCACAACATCCAACACAGACATCATTTCCGCCCGATCACTGCGTAAAAATTTCAAACGCGCAGGCGTCTTTGCAAATAAATTTTGCACCCGAATACGTGTTCCAGCATCCCAAGCGGCCGGCTTTATTTCACCCGTCGCGCAATCCAAATGCCACCCATTGGCATCATCACCATTAAATGTATCTATTGTCATATCTGATACAGATGCAATCGACGGCAATGCCTCGCCACGAAACCCCATAAAATTAATATCCAACAAATCATCAGATGGTAATTTTGACGTGGCATGCCTCATAATACAATGTGCCAAATCGTCGCGCGACATCCCCCCACCGTTATCGATAACAGAAATCATGGTACGACCACCATCAACCACATCAATAACTATCTGATCTGCCCCCGCATCCAGCGCATTTTCAACCAATTCTTTAACAACACTGGCGGGCCGTTCCACAACTTCGCCGGCGGCAATTTGATTTATTAAAAAATCCGGCAAAACACGAATCGGCATATTCAGGCTATTCCTTGAACTTTACTTCCAAAATTTCGTATTCTCTTTCCCCACTGGGCAACTTCACAATACAAGTATCCCCAACACAGCGCCCGATCATGGCACGCCCCACAGGCGACGTACACGAAATCACTTGTTTACCGTCGGCCTCGATATCAGACAAAATGCGGCACTGCATACGATTACCATCTTCATCTTCGGCAACAACGCGCGCACCAAACACCACCCTGTCGCCGGACAAACTGTCCACATCGATAATATTGGCATTATTTATAAAATCTTCTATGAATTGAATACGCTTATCAATCTGGCGCTGTTTTTCCTTGGCCGCACTGTAATCAGCGTTTTCAGACAAATCCCCCAACGAACGAGCCCACTGCACAGTTTTCAAAATTTCTGGCCGCTGAACTTCTTTTAAATCTTTTAATTCTTTAACAAGGCCGTCAAACCCAGCCCGTGAAATCGGTTTTTTTTCCATTTTGCTTACTATCCCCATATATTTTTGTTGAAATTATAAGCAATCATTTTAATTTTGCAATTGTCAAATGAACGGGGTATACTTTTCTGATTAACAAAACATATGAAAACAAGACCGAAAATTTTGACAAGATTTCTTATGCGCAGATTTTTTTCTGGCGTGGGATTGGTATTGCTTGTCGTATGCGGCATTGTTATGGCGGTAACATTTGTGGAACGTCTTCCGTCGAACCCGACGGCACTTGCTGCGTTGGGCGATGCATGGCGGCGTTTACTTGAATATGTTCCACTGTTTTTACCAATCGCGGTGTTTTTGGGAACACTTCTTGCATCATATAACCTTACCAAATCCAGTGAAAGCATTATTGTGGCCAGTGCCGGCCTGTCGCCGTATCAAGTGTCACGTCCATTTTTAATTGGCGCGGCACTTATTGGGATTGTGGCGACAACTATAATAAATCCATATTCTGTGGAACTGAATTCCGGTGATATTACATCGGATCATCTTGTGCTGATCGATGATGAAATCTGGCTGCGCGAGGCATCAGACAACGGTTATATCACAATGAACGCAAAAAACATGCATAAATCCGGCAACATTCTTTTGTTTGATAATGCAACACTGTACATCCAAACCCCAGATTTCAAATTGACTCAACGTGTCCAGGCCGACACCATAACATTGTCCGACGAAGGCCTGGGGGCATCACGGGCCACAATATGGAACTCGCGCGGCATACCATCCGAATCTGATTGGCATATACAGACGTTATTAAACCCACAAACAGTGCTGGACAGATATCTTCAACCGGATCAAATTTCGTTCTGGCAATTGCCCAAATTCATACAAAAAATGGAACAAATCGGCGTACCGGTTCGTGCACATTTGGTACAATTTTGGACCCTGTTGTTTTTACCATTAACAATGATTGCTATGGTTACACTGGGTGTGGCATTTTCCCAAACTCGCCAACGTCGCAATTACAGTTTTGGCATAAAATTTGGCATGGGGGTTCTTACATGCTTTGCAGTGTACTTCCTTGTAAACATGTTCAGCGCATTGGGGGCCACAGGCACATTGCCGCCACTGTTGGCAATTATTGCACCACCACTTATTATCATTGCGGGCGCTGGTGTATTTATAACAAGTTTTGATACAATATAACAACAACACACAGGAAATTAAAATGCCACTTCGTAAAAAGAATACCAAAAGAAATAAAATCATAATATTAACAATAATCGTTCTGTTAATAATATTGATGATTATATCTTTTCCGGCGACGGAAAATGTTACTGAAATAGTTTTGGTTCAATGAATTACATAGATGTATTTTTGGAATCATTGGCCGCAGAACGTGGCCGCAGTCAAACAACATTGGCCAGTTATGCATCAGACCTGCGCCATGCTGATGAATCTATTCCTGGCGGATTGCTTGGCGCCAGTGCATCTGACGTTCAAAAATATTTATCAAATTTGAACGAATGCGCCACATCCATTGCCCGCCATGCAAGTGCCCTGCGTGGGTATTACAAATTTTTAATGCTGGAAAAAATAATACAACAAAATCCCACAGCCAATCTTGAATTACCAAAACGCAGCCAAACTTTACCTAAATTATTGTCTGTGGACGAAATTGAATTACTTATTTCATCGGCTGGCGATGTGCATAATGCAACCCGCCTGCGGGCAATGATGGAATTAGTCTACGCATCAGGGCTGCGGGTATCGGAATTATGCGAACTGCCAATGACCGCCAACCTTGGGGATAAATTGCTAATTCATGGCAAAGGCGCCAAAGAACGCCTGGTTCCCATGCACGAACGTGCACAATACGCACTGCGTAAATGGTTGGAAATTCGTGGGGATAATAAATCCAAATATATATTCCCAGGTTCCGGCAAAACGGGCCATATAACCAGGGATGGTTTTTTCAAAATATTAAAAAAATGTGCTGTATTGGCCGGCATTAATCCGGCCAGGGTCAGCCCACACGTACTGCGCCATTCATTCGCATCACATTTATTGGCTGGCGGTGCAAATCTGCGTGCGATACAAACAATGTTGGGACACGAAGATATTTCAACCACACAAATATATACACACGTTTTACCAGATAAATTACGCCAAACAGTTCAACAACATCACCCATTGGCACACACAGGGGAAAATAATAAATGATAAAAAAATGTGACCATCCAGGCTGCACCAAAGCCGGCACTTGTCGCGCGCCTAAAACACGCGATTTGCGTGAATATTGGTGGTTTTGTCGTGAACATGCGGCGGAATATAATAAAAATTGGAATTATTACGCCGGCATGAGTCCCGATGAAATCGAAGAAGATTGGGAACGCCAAACATTTGGCGCACCATTACGCGATAAAAAACAAGTGGAATCCGACCAAAAAGATTACATAAATTTCCTGAATGATTTTATCACAGGCCGCAGCACATTTGATAAAATTCCAACACGCCGCACACTGCCCGGTCGTGTAACATCTGCACTGAAAATTTTGGATTTACCAATCACCGCATCATGGCGCGAAATTTCCGCACGATATCGTGCATTGGCGAAACGCCATCACCCAGATACCACAACCGGTGACAAAACCGCCGCAACAAAACAATTTACAAAAATTACTGATGCATATAACGTGCTGAAAACACATTTTGGCAAAAAATAATTCGAATCGATAAATCAATTAGAACCATGCAGATGCGCCGCGGTTGGCGTCGGGAACGTACAGAAGCTACGTGACCAAAGCCAACCGCAAGCAGATGCGTGGTTATAATTGATTTAGATAGGCGATGGCGTCCATGGCCGCACTACACCCTGTTCCGACCGCGGTCGCGATTTGCATTTTTATTTCCGATTCGACATCACCGGCAACAAAAACGCCTTTGGGCATTTCCGATGGAATCAGGCGTCCCATGTTATCACGGCGAATATCTTCGGTCAGATAGTCTGTATTCGCCTCGTGCCCGATGGCAACAAACAGACCATCACAAATGATTTCTTGGTCGGCTGTGGTTGTGATGCACAGTTTATCGTCATCTGTTTTGGCAATTTTCTTCAAATCAGTATTAAACAAGCATTCAATGTTTTCGCGTTCAGACACACGGTTGCGCAATACTTCTTCGGCACGGGTAAATGCGCCCTTGCGATAAACAATTTTTACATTCTTGGCAATGTCGGCCAGATACAACGCATCGTTCAGTGCCGAATTACCGCCCCCCATGACGACAACATCCTTGCCATAATAAAAGAACCCATCGCATGTGGCACAGTACGAAACACCCCGGCCAAATAATTCACGCGCACCATCTATTTCCAGTTTGCGTGGCGATGCCCCTGTGGCAATTATAACCACTTTGCCGACATAGCGTTTTCCGTCATCGCACAATATGTTAAATGCACTTTCTGCGTCACCGGCGATTTCTTTGGCCGATACAAATTTAATTTCTGCACCAAATGTTTCAGCC
>JADINE010000027.1 GCA_017694175.1 Candidatus Enterousia excrementavium
GTTCAAATCCCTGTACCCGCACCACATTATCATTAATAAACAGGGTAAGTTCGTGGGAAAGACGGATCCGGTTTTGCCAATTCAGATTTAACCCCACATGCGGCAACCGCCACAGTCGCAATTAACAAAAATCCCAGAAATATTTTCTTTACACACATATCGACGCCCCAGTTATATTATTTCCCAAATTTTCCACTGCGCGGGAATCCAACAGGCACTGTACGGCCCTGGGATGCGCGACGTCCCGCCCATGGTGACCAATCGTCCAGTTTGGTTGTGCCCCGGCCCGTTGTCCATCCAAATCCATCCGCCGCGTTAAAGAGCATAACATCCAAAACATATGTACGTTCTGCATTGTATTTTTGCAGAATTACGCCCTTGCCCCGGGTCATTTCCGGAATTTCAGCGGTTGGGAATATCAACAACTTGTCATTCGAGCCCGACATCGCAACAGTGTCGCCCGTAACCGGCACGCACATTATTGCACGATTGCGTTCGTCTGTGTTCATAATTTGTTTGCCTGTACGTGTTTGCGCCAAACAATTATCGCCAGAGACTATAAATCCTGTGCCGTGACGGGCAACCAACAAATATTTTGCCGATGTATCCAACACAAACGCAGCAACTATGTTTTCATCCGCCCCGATATCCGCCATCATTCGCACAGATTCACCAAACCCACGCGCAGACGGCAATTCATTCGCCGACAACGTGAACATTTTGCCGCCGCTGGCAAATAAATTAATTTTATCCGTGGACATGGCATGAAATGCGAATTGAAGTTCGTCGCCCTCTTTGAATTTCAAATCCAGATTGTTCAAATCCAATGTGCCTTTGGCTGCACGAATCCACCCAGCAGTAGACAAAATGATTGTAAGCGGTTCTTTTTCAATAAATTCATCTGTGTTTATAACAATTTCCTGGGTTGATGGTGCCCACTGGGTGCGGCGACGCCCCAATGCTGTTTTTTTATCATAGCGTTTTTTAATATCAGCAAACCACGCCTTTAATTGTTCATTTTGGGCGTCCGGACTGGCCAACAATTCACGCAACTGTTTTTGTTCCGCCAAAAGCGCGGCATCTTCGCGCCGGATTTCCATTTCCTCTAATTTACGCAATGAACGCAGGCGCGTGTTCAAGATTGCTTCCACTTGAATTTCTGTTAATTTAAATTCAGACATTAACACGGATTTTGCGTCATCTTCGTTTCTGATGATTTCAATTACCCTGTCCAGATTCAAATAAACTATTAACAATCCGCCCAGAATTTCCAATCTGCGTTCAATATTTCCCAAACGCCAATTGGTGCGCCGAACAAGAACATTTTTCTGGTGTGCAATAAATTCGCGTAAAACATCGCCTATGCCCATAACACGCGGCACACCACGCGAATCAATGACGTTGAAATTCATATTGAACTTGTATTCCAAATCCGTCATCGCAAATAAATGCGCCATCATTTTATCGGCCGGAACATTGCGATTTTTCGGCGTGATTACAATACGCACAGACGTCGTAGATTCATCCGCAATATCATCAACTAATGGCAATTTTTTAGCATCTATTAAATTCGCGATTTGCTCGACCAATTTGGATTTGATAATACCGTATGGAATTTCGGTTATAACGACTTGCTCGGCCCCGCGGTCCAGTTTTTCCACTTCCCATTTTGCGCGAATGCGAAATGCGCCGCGGCCCGTGTCGTAATTTTTGACAATCGTATCAAAAGAGTCAATAAGCACGCCGCCCGTTGGAAAATCAGGCCCGATTAATTTTTTCATAATTTGGGTTGTTGTGGCGTCTGGATTATCCACCACCAACGAGAGTGCATCACAAACCTCGGCCACGTTGTGGGTCGGGATGTTGGTTGCCATACCCACGGCAATACCCATGCCACCATTGGCCAACAGATTAGGAAACGCACCCGGCATAACAGCAGGTTCCGTTGTGGTGCCGTCGAAATTCGGCATCATATCCACACTGTCTTCGTCGATACCTTCCATAATCAACATGGCGGCATCAGTCATTTTTGATTCAGTGTAACGATATGCAGCCTGGGGATCACCGTCAATATTACCAAAGTTACCCTGGCCATCAATTAACGGATAGCGCACGGAAAAGTCCTGGGCCAGGCGCACCATCGCATCATACACAGACGAGTCACCATGCGGATGGTAATGCCCCAGCACGTCCCCCACAACCGTGGCACATTTACGAAACGCTGCGCTGGGCGATAATTTTTGCCGCAACATAGAATACAAAATACGGCGGTGCACAGGCTTTAACCCGTCACGTACATCCGGCAATGCGCGCGATACTATCGTGCTTACCGCATACGACAAATATCGCTGGGACAGCGCGTCTGATAATTGTTGTGAATCAATTCTTTCAATAACTTCCTTGCTCATGACAGAGATTAAATTAAAACATTTGCAAAAAAATAACAACTGAAAAAAATTATGCTTTTTTGACTTGCAATTTTATTTTTTGTGTGTATATGTATATACAAACTTTGGTTCCCCTTTTTGGGGCGGGCTGCTGGGGGATGCCGGCAAGTCGGGGCGTTTGAATTCAAATGTCTGAATGTACGTTGGGCTGTATGTTTGCACAACGAACCAATCAAACAAAAATTTATAATTAATCTGACGTATCGGTCGCAGGCCGTTGTGTCAATTTGATTGCAAAGGAGGATTATTATGCATTTTTATCGCGTATTCCCGTATCTTTTGTCGGGTACAGCATTGATTGCTGGGGCTGGTAATATTATGAATTCGCATAACCGTATTATAAAAAGTGGCGAAAAATCTGATACACAATTCAATATTCAATTGACGCATGCGCCAAAAGTGCCATTGGTGTTAGATTATGCAACAGATACCACCCAACATATTGACAGCGCAGCCATAAGTGCCACTGCCAAACGTTATGATGTTGTATATACACGCGCAAATGGAAACAAGTTCCAACGCAGTGGTGGATCGCGCGCATGGCGCAATAATAACCCGGGATGTTTAAGGTATTCTGAATTTACTGTGGCCCAGGGTGCCATCGGGCATGCAGGTGGCTTTGCCGTGTTCCCAGATGAGACAACAGGAATGCAGGCAATTTGTGCACTGCTTAAATCCGATGCTTATCGCGATTTGACTATTTCCCAGGCGGTATTTAAATACGCCCCGCCCCACGAAAATGATACAGAAACATATCATGCCAGTTTACGCAAAATAACCGGGTTAAATACTGCAACCCGTCTGTCGCAACTGGACGACAGTCAAATCATGCGCGTTGCACGCGCAATCCGTGTTGTCGAAGGGTGGATGCCGGGGCACGAAATTTACATTCACATTGCCCCAAAACAGGTGCAATCACGCGATACAATTGATTTTTATGCCGCAGTACAACAACATATGTTGAAAAAATCTTTTGAACATATGATATAAAAATAAAACGCGCAAATGCGCGTTTTTTTAACCCAATTTATTTTTAATTTCACGAATTCGTGCCAAAATTTCCCGCAAATCAGCATCTGTTACCGTTGGCGCAGGCCGATTATGAATTTCGTCCGCCAAAACTATGCACAATGTTGCCAACAATGCATTTTCGGGTAATGGCCCTATTTTGTCCAAAATTTCCCGCGCGCGTGCATCCACCATTTTGCCCAATTCTATCAGGCGGCCTTCCTGGCCGTCTTCGCATCCCATGGGGTAATTTTTATTTACAATTGGTATGGATACAACACTCATTTCAAATTCTTTAATATAGATATGGTTTGATTTATCATTTCTGTGGCATTGGCATTTTTTTCCCGCAGCGCGCGAACCTGTTCAGTTAAAATCGCTACTTCCAAATCTGTTTGCTTGCCAGCGTTCGTCGCAACCGCCCGCAATTTTGCGGCGGAATCTTCCAATGCGGCCAGTTCCTGAAAAATCTGTTGTTTTATGTCAGACATATTTTCAGTGTAAGATATTTTTTACATGCGTTCAACACTAAAATGTGATATAATGTTCGCATCTAGTGGGGGATTTATTTCTATGAAAACAAAAATCATTTACATTTCTGGCAATGAAGTATTTGATATGGCCGATATTCGCGCCGCTTTTGACGAAGTTCGAAACACTTTGAATCTGGGGCCAGATACAGTTATGTTTGGGGTGCCGGTGGACAATGATGATGCATTCGAAAATACGTCCGAGACAACAAGCACTGCACCAACAACAGATTTTATCAATGATGTGCCAACACCCCCTGTTGCCCAGAATGTGGCCCAGGAAATCGAAAACACCGTTACAATACCTGATGAAACTGTACAGGTGGATACACCCGTCAAGAAAACAACCACGCGACGTGGCCGCAGCAAAAAGATCGAAATCGAAGAAACCAATGTTGATGCACCACTGCCCCAGGAACCGTCCGCAGATGATGCACAAAAAATTATTCCCATATTATCTGTGTTGGGCGGAAAATCTGAACCGGATTCTGATAATGCGCCTGTAAATACTGATATTGCCGAAGATGATAATGTTGACACAGAAGAAATTCAGGATATAGATATTAACGCTGAATTCGGCATCGCCGCAGCGGATGGGACAACTGATGATACTCATGCCGCCATCGTTGATATGATTACAGAAGATGCGCCCGAGGCCCCAATTGAAAAAACATTGGAACAATTGTTGGAAAGCATGACACCTTTGCGCGAAGACAGCACCGAAGATATCATGTCGCACATGAACGAAGATTTTGACGACGCGGCCGATGTTACAGAAGAACCAAGTTCAAGCACGCCTGAGAATGACGCCGATGCCACATTGGAAAAATTGGCGGCCGAATTTGCAGAAAACCAAGATAAAATTTCTGAGCCTGAAAAAGCCGAAACACACAGCAAAATCGGTAAATTAAAAAATATTTTGCCTTTTAAAAAGGCCAAGCGCGAAGAAACCGGGATTATGGGCGACTTATTTGGTTGGGCCGGAATTGCCGCTAATGATGATGATTTTTCTATTCCTGGATTCTTTACAAAAGCCGCATCTAAGAAATAGGCTTGATGCATGAGTTTATATGAATACAGATGTAATTATACGATTGTTGCAGAATTCTGGGTTCCATATTTTGG
>JADINE010000028.1 GCA_017694175.1 Candidatus Enterousia excrementavium
GGATGATAAAAATCGCAGATTCCTGCTATTTTTTAATAAAAAGTTCGAGGTTTTCTCAAAAACGGCAAATAATAAAACTGTTGACCTCGAATTGTTTAGTTGATGGAAAAAATGTAGTAATAACAATGAAAAAATCCCTTTGCTCAAATACTTGAAACAAAGGGTTGTCTATCTTGGCTCGGGCTACTGGACTCGAACCAGTGACATACGGATTAACAGTCCGTTGTTCTACCGACTGAACTAAGCCCGAACAGCCCGCATATCATATAACCTTTTTAATCCCATTTCAAGTACTTTTTTTATCCATTGCGATTTATCTTTTTTGGTGCTATATTTCACCACGTCCAATAAAAAACATAGAGGAAGCAAAATGTTATTAAAAGGAAAAAAGATTTTAATCACAGGTGTTGCAAACGATTGGTCTATGGCGTGGGCTATTGCCCGCCGCGCGCACGACGAAGGCGCAGAAATCGCCATGCCTTATGCAATGCCAAATTTGGAAAAGCGTGTGCGCCCGTTGGCTGAATCCATTGGCGCAAAATTTGTCCAGGAATGCAATGTTCAAAACGATGAACAAATGGATGATTTATTCAATAAAATCGAAAGCGAATGGGGCAAATTGGATGGCATGCTGCACGCGATTGCGTTTTCAGACAAAAATGAATTAACAGGCCGTTATGCAGACACCACACGTGCGAATTTCAAAAACACCATGGACGTGTCTGTGTATTCGTTGGTTGATTTGACACGCCGTGCGTCCAAATTAATGACCGACGGCGGCAGCATTGTCACATTAACATACTATGGCGGCGAAAAATCTGTACCGAATTATAACGTTATGGGCGTTGCGAAATCTGCCCTGGACAGCAGTGTTCGCTATCTGGCATCTGACCTGGGGCGTGATAAAATTCGCATCAACGCAATCAGCGCAGGCCCGATTATGACCCTGGCGTCGTCTGGCGTAGGCGGCATGAAATCCATGCTGCGCCTGAATGCGGAACAAACCCCGCTGCGTCGCAATATGACGTTGGACGATGTGTCCGGTGCGGCCGTGTATTTGTTCAGTGATTTGTCCAGTGCAGTGACAGGCGAAGTTCATCATGTTGATTGCGGGTATTCCACAACAGGCATGATACCAAACGATTTGAAAGAAGTTTTGTTGCGCGGTTTGGACGAACAAAACGAACAAAATAAATAGTATCGTGTTAAGTCAAAAATCCCGTCATTTGGCGGGATTTTTATTTATGAATATTTTCCTGTAATTTTTGGTTGATTTTTTATAAGAATACAATCATAATTAGAATACAGTCAAAGAAATACAGCATATTTAACAGAAATACAATGGAGGGGTGTGATATGTTAACCAATGCTATGTTTTGGCGTGCCATAGATAATCTTGCGGCGGCAAAAAATATTTCTTGTTCGCGAATGGCCCAGATTAGTGGTCTGGATTTAACTGCCTTGAACAAAAGCAAGCGGCGCGGTTCTGATGGCAGGCCGCATTGGATGTCTGTTGGCAGTTTGGTTAAAATAATGAACGCGACGGACACCAGTTGGATTGATTTTGCTCGTTATTTCCCACCTGAACACGGGCACAGATAATACACACATTTCCATTGTATTACGCAATGGAATTTTTTATAATCAGTGCATGAGCAAAACACCTGATTTATTAATACTTGCGGAACACGCAGATTTGATGAAAAAGTTAAATACGTGGGACAAGGCATATCATCAAAACGACGCGCCAATTGTGGACGATGCAACATATGATGCGGCGCGTCGTCGTGCGATTGAAATTGAATCAGAATATCCAGAATTGGCGAAAGATGGGGCTTCGTCGCATGTTGGCGCGGCGGTGTCTGATAAATTCAAATCATATCCGCACAGCGTTCCGATGTTATCGATATCCGACGTTTTTAACCAGGGCGAGGTTGCTGATTGGTTTAACAAATTATCAACTAAAGATATTTTCATAGAATTAAAAGTTGATGGTGTTTCATACGCTGCGCGTTATGAAAACGGCCGTTTGGTTCGCGGGTTAACACGTGGCAGCGGCGTCGCTGGCGAGGATATCACGGCAAATTTGCGCACAATTGCGGATATACCACAACAATTGCAGGGTGATTATCCCGAAATAATCGAGGTTCGTGGCGAAGTATACATGTCTCGCGCCGACTTTTTGGCTTTAAATGAAGCCGCGGCTGCGTCGGGTGATAAGGTTTTTGCCAATCCGCGCAATGCGGCGGCGGGTTCGTTGCGGCAATTGAATCCTGCGGTAACTGCGGCACGGCGGTTGTCTGCATTTGCGTATACATATGGTGAATTGTCTGGGCGCACGTGGGCGACGCAATCAGAATATTTTGATAAATTGGAATCGTGGGGATTTAAAACTACACGGGCATGGGCGCATCACGCGCACAGCATGGATGAAATTCAGCGTGTATATAACGATGTTATGATGCAGCGCGCGGATATCCCGTTTGATATTGATGGGCTTGTGTTAAAAGTGAACGATGTCGCCACCCAGGAACGCATGGGTGCGCGCGCCAACAGCCCCCGGTGGGAGGTTGCCTATAAATTCCCTGCGGCGCGCGGCATAACAACTTTGCGTGATATAACTGTCCAGGTTGGTCGAACCGGCGTTTTAACGCCTGTGGCGGAATTAGAACCCATAAACATAGGCGGTGTTTTAGTATCGCGTGCGACATTGCACAACGCGGACGAGATTGCGCGACTTGGGGTGAACCCTGGCGACAAAGTTATTGTCCAGCGTGCGGGCGACGTTATCCCGCAAATTGTTGGTGTTGCCGAAGATTTGCCAAACGCTGCGCCGTTTGTGTTTCCCGATAAATGCCCTGTGTGTGGCGGTAATGTTGTCCAGGAATCAGGCCAAGTTGCGCGTCGATGCGTGAATACATTGGGCTGTCCGGCGCAACGAATTGGGGAATTGGAACATTTTGTTTCACGCAAAGGCTTTGACATCGAGGGTTTGGGAACAAAGCAATTGGAATTATTTATTTCGCGTGGCTGGATATCGAATGCGTCGGACATCTTTACGTTAATTGCGCGCCATGGCGATGAAATCAAACGCCTGGACGGGTTTGGCGAAAAATCAGTTTCGAATCTGAACGCGTCGATTGAACGTGCGCGCAATATCGAACTGCACAGATTTTTATTCGCCATCGGCATACCCGAGGTTGGCGAAGTCACTGCCAAAATTCTGGCGCGGGCATTTGGTAATCTGGATTCTGTGCGCAATGCACCGGCGTGGAAATTAAAACAAATCGATGGCATTGGCGAAGTAATGGCTGATGAAATAGTGTCGTTTTTCACGGATACGCATAATAATGCTGTTTTGGATGAATTGTTGCAACAGGTGCACGTTGCGGACGCTGCGGTTGCGCAATCGCCCCAGGATGGGCCGCTGGCGGGCAAAAAAATCGTATTAACTGGCACACTTGCCGATTACACGCGTGATGCCGCGCGCGAGATTTTGGAACGTATGGGCGCGAAAGTGCAGGGCAGCGTTTCCGCCAAAACGGATATAGTTTTGGCTGGTGCGGACGCGGGGTCTAAATTGGACAAAGCCCAGCAATTGGGAATTACAATTTGGTCTCAGGCTGATTTTGAAAAAGTTTTGCAGGAAAACGAAATAAAATAACCGCCCAAATGGGCGGTGTCTTTATAACCCAAACTTATATGCAGCACTTATGTAAAGTTCAGTTCCGTCAACCTCGACAGAAGCGCTGTTGCCGTTACCCTGCAAATTTAAATCGCCATAGTTCTGATATTTAACCCCAAGGCTTAAATCAACACGTTCATTCAGTGCGAAATTCACGCCGGCCATCGCGCCCCACGACATATCTGCGGTGGCGTCATCCATGCCGTTATCTGCATCGCCCCACAGCCCAGATACACCAACCCCCAGGCCAACAAATGGTTCCACAGCGCCGCCGAACTGTTGATACAAATATACATTCAGCATATTTGCCCAAACATTAAAATTATATCCAGATTGTTTTGCATACGTGTATTCTGTTTCGAATTCTATTTTTATATGGTCTGTCAACCGATTGCCAACCATAGCGCCGAAACCAAAGCTGTCCTCGCGCAGGGTCCAACCATCGCCAACCCCAGGTTCAATTCCAAACGCAATATTTTCATTTTTGTGAATACGAATTCCGACATAGTTGTCGCGTTTTGGCGTGGAATCATATCCATATTCGTTGGCCAACGCAGGCACAGTTAACACACACATCATTAAAATTGGAAATATTTTTTTCATCTGGCTTCCTTTCTTTTGCGTATGCGACAATTATAGTTTTAATTTATGGAAAAACGCAAGCCGTTTGTGATATAATTCCACCAAACAGGAATTAACAATCGATGCGCAACACCACAGACAATACAAAACAAAAAAAATCCAAGCCATCACGTTGGTGGCGTGTTGTTGTATGGTGTGTGAATTTGTTTTTGTTGGCATTGGTGGGTGTGGCTATATACGTTGTGATAATATTTTTGCAAATGCCGTCATTGGATGCCATTTTGCATGAAACCCGCCCGGCGGCTGTGATATTTATGGACAAAGATGGGCGTGAAATTCGCGCATCAAATCGCATAATGGGCACGCCTGTATCGGTGGAAACTTTGCCTCCATATGTGTGGCAATCAATTGTTGCGATCGAAGATAAAAGATTTTTTGAGCACGGCCCAATTGATATTCGTGGTATTACGCGGGCAATGTTGTCTAATTTAATACACGGGCGATTTGCAGCGGGCGGTTCGTCCATTACTCAACAGACTGCTAAAAACATATTTTTATCGCGTGAAAAAAAGATTTCGCGCAAAGTCCAGGAATTAATTTTATCGTACTGGTTGGAAAACAGATTTACTAAAAATCAAATTTTGGATTTGTACATGAACCGCGTATCACTGGTTGGCGGCATGCGCGGCATAGATGCGGCATCACGCGTAATGTTTCAAAAATCTGCGAATGAATTATCCATTGCCCAGGCTGCACAAATCGCCGCTATGTTAAAGGCGCCAACAACATACAGCCCATTGGTAAATCCAGATAAAAATATTGCCCGTGCGCGCATAATATTACAGGAAATGGTGCGCCAGGGATATATCACATTAAATCAGGCCCGTATTGCTGCGCGCGAATTGGCGCCGGCTGTGCCTGCACCGAACACGAATATATATCGTTATTGGACGGATTTTGTATTGGACGAAGCACGTTCAACAATTGGCACATTCGAAACCGATGTGTACGTGTACACCACGCTGGATATGGATTTACAGGAACGAATTGCACATATTTTGCCCGAGCATGTTGGTGAAAACCAGGGGGCGGTTATTGCAATGAATACAGATGGTGCATTGCGTGCGATGGTTGGCGGCACAGATTATCAGGAAAGCCAATTTAATCGCACATTGGCTTTGCGTCAACCGGGCAGTTCATTCAAGCCAGTGGTATATTTGGTTGCGCTGGAAAACGGTATGACACCCGATACATACGTAAACGATTCACCGTTTACAATTGGTGATTATTCGCCACAAAATTACAATAATCGCTACTATGGCGATATCACATTGGCCACAGCATTTGCAAAATCTGTGAATTCAGTGCCATTAAAATTAACCCAGGAATTTGGCATAGATGCAGTTCTGGATATGGCGGCGCGTTTGGGCGTTGGTAATAAATTACGACGTGAATATTCAACTGTGTTGGGCGCGTCTGAAATGTCGTTGCTGGACTTAACAAATATTTATGCGGTTATTTGGAATAATGGTCAATCCGTGCGTCCGTATTCGATTACTAAAATCACAGACCCATATGGAAATATAATTTATGAACGCAATCCATCAGATGCGCTTCAAATTCTTATGCCACAAACTGTTGAATACATGAATCATTTGCTGGCCGATGTTGTTGCCGTTGGTGGCACCGGTCACAGGGCAATGGCACCGGGCGTTTTGGGCGGGAAAACAGGAACCAGTAACGATAACCGCGATGCATGGTTTATTGGTGCATGGAATGATTTGGTTTTGGGTGTTTGGATGGGGCGTGATGATAATACGTCTATGTCTTCGAAAATCACGGGCGGCACTGTTCCAGCCACGATTTTCCACGAAATCGTGAAATAAATCACTTGAACGAATTTTGGTATTTTTGTACAGTTGGTGCGTTATGTCGTACGATTACAATAAAAAATTACCAAAATCTTTATGGAAATTTTACTTTAAATACGCAATGCGTGGCCATTGGCCTTTGATGATTGTGTATGCGATATTGTTCATGTGCGTTATGTCAGACGCTGTGTTGTTCCCAAATTATCAGCGTTGGTTTATCGCATTGTTTGAACAAACGCCACCGGCGGGGGTTGGTTTTGTTGAATTTGCATTGCCTACAATACTGTTGATTACGGGGTTGTTCATATTGTGGGACACTTGTTTACTGTTGCGGGCCATGTTGCACGGCCGTTGGCAACCGATAATATCAAATCAAATATCTGATGTGTTAAATGATTTTGTACAGCATCAATCCATGTCGTTTTGGACGGGGCGCATGGCGGGCAAAATAAATTCCCAGATAAACTATGTGTCAACTGGATTCACGGTTATTACGAATTTCTTGGAGATAATTGGATCCATCGTGATGATTTTGATAAACGTAGGATTGATATTGGAAATAAATTCATACGTTGCGTTAATTTTTGCAGTCGTTTTTGTATTCAGATTGGTATACGGATTGGCACTGATGAAACCAATGAGTAATTCAGCCAAAAACGCCAGCGAAGAAAACAGTTCATTGTCGGGCAAAATTGTCGACAGTATTTCGAATTATTCGGTTGTAAAATTATTTGCCGCCGCAGATGCTGAGCGCGAATATTTGAAGCCTGCACGTAAAAAGACCATTACCACACGTATTTATTCATTTTTTATTCAACGTTGGTTTTGGGGATTGCCGAATTATGTGTGGGATATCGCGTTTGGGCTGACTATGTTGCTGTGCGTGATATTGTTTGCTAATGGCAACATATTGGTGTCTGAAATAGTATTCACAATGTCTGTGTTCTTTAACGTTATGGGAATGATATCGCGTATCATCGGTCAAATCCCGGACGTAGTGGAAAAATTGGGCAGTGCGAAAAAATCGTATGATGAATTAAATATAGATTTGGCTGTGCGTGATGCGGAAAATGCGCCTGATTTAATCGTTACACATGGCAAAATAGAATTTAAAAACGTGTGGTTCAAATATAAACGTAAATGGGTTTTGCGTGATTTTAATTTGACTATCCAAGCCGGCGAACGTGTGGGATTGGTTGGGCCGTCGGGCGCGGGTAAATCAACACTGGTGCATTTGTTGATGCGGTTTTACGACCCAACGCGTGGCGAAATTTTAATCGACGGGCAAGATATAAAAACAGTAACCCAGGATTCTTTGCGTCGCAGTATTGCCTTTATCCCCCAGGAACCAACCTTGTTCAATCGCACAATTCGTGAAAATATTGAATACGGTAAACCGGGCGCCACAGATAAACAAATTCGTGATGCGTCGCATCGTGCGGCCGCGCATGATTTCATTATGGGCACGGAAAAGAAATATGATTCCATGGTTGGAGATCGCGGCATAAAATTATCAGGCGGCCAAAAACAGCGTATTGCGATTGCACGCGCATTTTTGAAAAATGCCCCAATCCTAGTATTGGACGAGGCTACATCCGCCCTGGACAGCGAAACAGAAATAGCAATTCAAAAATCTTTTGATGATTTGGCACACGGCCGCACAACTTTGGCAATTGCGCACAGATTATCAACTTTGCGTAATATGGACAAAATCGTTGTGCTGGATAATGGGGAAATAGTGGAACAGGGCACACACAACCAATTGCTGCGCCGCCGCGGCGAATATGCGCGTTTGTGGAAAATGCAATCTGGCGGATTTATCCAGGAATAAAATTATTGATAAAATCTGTTTTTATTGCGGGTAAATTTATGATATAATAATGGGCATGAAGAAGTGCAGGAATCTGTTATTGCTGTCCGTTTTATCGTGCCTGGTGTGTGCGCCGGCGCGGGCGGATTGGGAATATCCGGGCTATTATGTTGGTGACGGTGCATACGTTGACGATGGCGGGCGTTTTGTTGTGTCTGTTCGTGGTGGTGCATCTTTTGGATTTGGTTCCATAAAAAACGAAATTGGTGAATTAACGCCGCGCTATTACAGTGATGGTGTATCGATTTTGTCGGAATTGGCATATTTGCAGGGCGTGGAACAGGGTCTGTACGAAGATTATTCTTTTGTTGGATACATAAATTTGGGTGATTTGCCTGCGTCCAAGGATTACGAGGCGTTTACATTTGCCGCCGGGGCCAGTGTTGGATGGACAATTCCAAACAGTTCCCAATGGCGCATTGAACTGGGCTGGGATCATATATCCGAAACAGAATATAACGCATCCCCATTTTTAGAGGGCGAGGCTGAATTGCTCGGCACGACCGAGGGCGGAATTGCACTTATATCCAGTGGCGCGGTGCAGTCCAGTGTTACGACCGATATCATCAGCGTAATGGCATTTTATGATTTTTACGATGGCGTGCAAAAGCCGGCGCGTAAAATGATACCGTATGTTGGTTTTGGTGTTGGCTATGCCGATATCACGACCGTGTTGAACATGACAGATTTGTATGGTGATTTATCATTAATTGCGGAATTATTACCATATGGTGACAAAGCGGGCGATTTGGAACCTATACAGTTTTACCGTTCTGAACGTACAACTGCGAACATAGCTGGCCTGGTTGCATTGGGATTTTCATACGGCATTAATGAAAACATATATTTTGATTTTGGGGCGCGTGTTGCATATATTCCGCGAATTCGCTGTTCGTTAAGCAACAAAGATGGCACATTGTATCGCGATTGGTTCAGTTCTGAAAACACGATTTATGCAAACATAATGCTTGGGTTGCGTTTTGAATTCTGATATCCGCCGCACGGCGGATTTTTATTTTATGCCATATTTCCCGCGGTTAATTGGGCGATAAGATAAAGCCTCGGCCAGGTCAGCCATTTCAATGTTATCCGCCCCGCGCAGGTCTGCAATTGTGCGTGCAATGCGGCGAATTCGGTTATAACCACGTGCAGACATTCCCATTTTTTCGGCGGCATCGTTCAGAAATTCGGTTAATTCGTGTGATAATGGCGCGGCTGCATCCAGTGCTGCACCATCCAGTTGCGCATTAGGCACGCCCTGGCGGGCGATTTGGCGATTGCGTGCGGCAACAACACGCACACGAATTTGGGCAGATGTTTCCGCCGGTGTGTCGTCGTTTTTGTTCATATCCCACGGATTAACCGGGTCAACATCAACGTGTAAATCAATTCTGTCCAGCAACGGGCCAGAAATCTTGTTTTGATACGCTTCGGCGCATCTGGGCGCGCGGGAACAGGACAGCGCGGCATTTCCCAAATGCCCGCATGGACATGGATTCATGGCGGCAATTAATTGAAATCGTGCAGGATATGTTGCAGTGCGTCGCGCGCGTGCAACCATGATTTTGCCGGCCTCCATCGGTTGGCGTAAAATTTCCAAAGTGGCGCGATTAAATTCAGGCAGTTCGTCCAAGAATAAAACACCATTGTGTGCCAATGATATTTCGCCCGGGCGTGCATCTGCGCCGCCACCCGCCAGTGATACCGCGCTGGATGTGTGATGCACACTGCGAAACGGGCGATTTGTAATCAAAGATTTTCCGTTTAATTGTCCGGCTATGGAATAAATAATGGAAGTTTCCAAAATTTCGTCGGGCGTCATTTCTGGTAAAATCGTTGGCAATCGCGACGCCAGCATAGTTTTCCCAGACCCCGGCGGCCCAACCATAAGCATCGCATGCCCGCCCGCTGCGGCAATTTCCAATGCGCGTTTTGCAGCGGCCTGGCCGTGAACTTCGGACATATCAATATGATTGTCGGGCTCGGGGGTAAAATGGTTCTGTTCCGGCACAGGCAAAATCTGAGTGCCTTTGAAATGATTAATTAATTCCAGCACGTGAAACGGCGCCAAAATATTTGTATGCCCGGCCCAGCGTGCCTCAGCCCCTTGGGCACCGGGACAGATTATTCCACGTTCATGTGCGTTTGCCCAAACACTGGCGGGTAAAACGCCATCCGTTTGCAGTATTGCGCCATTCAAACTGACCTCGCCGATAATGATGTATTTTTCCAATTCTGATTCAGGCAACACACCCATAGCGCAAAGAATGCCGCACAAAATCGGCAAATCAAAATGAGAACCTGATTTTTCAACGTCCGCCGGCGACAAGTTCACAGTCAATCGTTTTGGTGGCAACGATATATTTAATGCAGACAAAACATTTCTGATTCTTTCCGCAGATTCTTTGACCGCGCGATCCGCCAGTCCAATAATATTAAACTCTGGTTTGGCCAATCCTGCCGACAATTGAACCTGGACATCAATAGGTGTCGCATCCATTCCATTAAATATGATTGAATTCAAAGAAATCATATCAGCATATTAAAACTTGCGCTTAATCAATTCAAGTTATAAAATGGTGCGGACAAAGGAATGAAAAATATGCCATTGAACAAGAAAAAAAATGTTGCACGCGATTGGTTTAACACCATTTTTTACGGTGTTTTAATTGCTATTTTATTTCGCAGTTTTTTACTGGAACCGTTTAATATTCCATCGGGTTCTATGATACCAACATTGCATGTTGGCGATCATATTTTTGTTCAAAAATGGCCATACGGATATTCGCGATATTCATTCCCGTTTGGGTCTTGGAATTTGTGGAATGGGCGTTTTTGGGGACATGAACCCGAGGTTGGCGATGTGATTGTTTTTCGTGGTCCCGATGGGGATAATAATGATTATATAAAGCGACTGATTGGCAAACCGGGCGACACGATTCAAATGAAACAAGGGCGCCTGTATATCAATGGTGAAATTGTGCCACGCGACAATCCGCGTCCGTACGTGTTGGCCGTTTTGCCCAAGGAACCCAAACGCGGGCATTTTCAGCGCGGAAATTTTGAAATTGACGGGAACAAGATTTATGTTGATAACAAACCGGCTGAATTTAATTACACAATACAGTACGACGACAGGTGCAAAAATTGGTCTAAACAATTTATAAATCTGTCTGAATTCAAAGATGGTTTCCCAGAAAGTGACGCAAATTGGCGCCCGTATGAAAATCAATGCGGCATCTTTTTGCTTACTGAATACACAGAAACATTGCCAAACGGTGTTACACACAGCATAGTCGAAGTAACTGACGAAGGCCCAATGGACAACGACGACAGGGTGTTCACTGTGCCGGAAAACAGTTATTTCTTTATGGGTGATAATCGCGACAACAGTGCTGACAGTCGTGCTGGATTGGGATTTATTCCGCGTGATAATGTGCTGGGGCCGGCATGGTTTATATGGTATTCCCACAATTATTATTCGCCGATGATGGCGGTATGGAATTGGGGTAATAAAATGCGCTGGGACAGATTTGGTATGGGGGTGGATTAACGTGAAGAAACTGAATTACAATTTCAAAAATCCACAGTTATTGGAATTGGCATTAACCCAAAGTGGCGCAAACGCAGAACACAATAACGAGCGTTTGGAATTTATCGGCGATCGTGTTTTGGGGCTGTCGGTTGCGGCATTACTGTACGAAATGTTTCCCAACGAACACGAAGGCGAATTGGCGCGGCGGCATGCGGTACTGGTGTCCACGGAAACTTTGGCATATGTTGCGTCTGAATTGGGCTTGAACAAAAAAATTCATCATGGTCACATGACGGCGGGGCGCATTCAACACATTTGTGCCAACGCGATGGAGGCTGTATTCGGTGCGATTTTTATCGATGGCGGATTCGAAATGGCTCAGAAAATAATTGTGTCCATTTGGCGTGATTTGGCCGCAGCTGATGTAACTGCACCAAAAGATGCGAAAACAGCGTTGCAAGAATTGGTTCAAAAAATGGATAATGGCGCATTGCCTGAATACGAATATTTGGCGCAAACCGGCGCATCGCACAAACCGACATTTAACGTGCGTGTAACGGCCATGGGGCAAAGTGCGGACGGGTGCGGTGCATCCAAAAAGGCGGCCAGTATCGCTGCGGCTGATGCGTTGCTGAAAAAACTTGCAATTTAGTGTTTTGCCATATAAAATTATCGCAAATTAAAGGGTTTGTATATGTTTACAATTTTACTGGTTTTGTTAATCATTGTTGCTATTTTAATGACTGGCATAATTTTGCTCCAAAAATCCGAGGGCAGCGGTATGTCCGGTTCTTCGGCTGCTTCTATGTTTGGCGGCGCGCTGACTGGTGCGGCGGCGGGTAATTTTTTAACCCGTGCGACGGCGTGGTTGGCAACAATCTTTTTCGTTTTGTGCGCGTTATTGGCATTTATTTCTGCCAAAACAGATATCGCACGTCCGGAAAATTCATTACGTGACGAAATTATACAACAGGAAAATGCGGCGGCGGCAATGCCTGCGGCTGAAACAACAACTGATACAGTCCCTGCGCCGTCAGTGCCGGAAAATCAGTAATAAAAAAATCCGTCATTTGACGGATTTTTTATTTTGCACGCACATGATTTTTCAAAAAGTTTTCCCGGTTTGCACGCTTTGGAATAAACAAACTTATAAATTTGCCCACCATATATGGCCATTCAAAATGCTTTTTGCCATGGTTATGGTTGCTGTTGTGCACTAATGAAAAATCGCCGTTGTGAAAATGTATGCACGGGGTGTCGTATAAATACGTTATTGGCACATGGTGCAACCAACATGCATAGTTAAACGATAATTGATCGCGACGTGAATAATTTTCAATCATATTCCACCAAGTACGCAAAGCATCTGACATACGATTATGTTGGCGGAACATGATATTATTTTCTGTCAACCCGAAATGTTGCGGATATTTTTCTTGTTTTAACAAATTCATTTCAGCATCAACCAGTTCCGGATTATCATATCCCAGAATTTTAATTGCTTCTGCTTCGTCGTATGCACAGTCCCGCTGGGGATGTTTTGGCGCAGCCAGCACAACATCTTTGGTCATATATGAATCCGCCATTTGAAAAATATGATTATTGTTTATGGTAATGTTGCCATCAACCCACAAACTGGCATCGTAATCAGGAAACAATAAATCTGCATTTACCTTGTGCCAACGCGAATTACGAATATTATCCAATTTATCAAACGCCAGCGGGCGAATTTGCCAATGCCCAACACGACCCTGGGCAATTAATTCGGGATTGTCTGTAAAATAAACATAATCCCATCCCTCGGCGATATATTTGTGCAAGTTAATGTTATCATACCCACCTGTAACACAAGAATATACAACGCGTTTCATTGTCGACCTTTGTTATTTGATTATTATGATAATAATCATATCATGGTCGCAAGTGGGTGCAACATGTTTTTTGGAAAATAAAAAGCGCCCCTTTTGGGGCACTTTTTTTATATTACACCAAAGTTATTTTTTAGATGACTTTTTGGTGGCTGTTTTTTTCACAGATGTCTTTTTTGCAGTAACCGTTGCAACAGACTTTTTGCCTGAAAAAGCCTTTTTAAATTCATAATACAACGCCATAATGCATATAAACGCAATCAGCGCGCTAAGGGCGGCCACGATGCCATTTATAACCCCATCTGAAAAATATACAAAAAAGATAATGGCAATAATTAAAATAATGGTATATGCCAAATTTTTCCCAAAAACAGCCATAATTTTATCAAAAGTTTTGCTCATGTAATCCCCCCACGTTTGGATGAACATATTATATCATATTTTTAATAAAAAATCCACAAAAAACGGTTGCGTAAAAACGCAACCGTACACAGGGGAAACTGTAAGTTTTATAAAATCACTTGGCCACCGATACGTGCATTGCTTGGAATTGGGCCAAACGAAGAATTCGGCGTTACATAGATGTTGCCTGTAACGGTGAATTCGCCTGCAAATTCCAACAGCCCCATATCGCGCAGGAACAAATTACCTTCGATTTGAATTCCGCGTGGTAAAACATATTTGCGCATATGTTGGATATACAGGTTCCCGCGCACTGTATCACCAGATTTTAACATGCTTGCAGCGCCACGACTGTCGATGATAACATCGCCGTACATAATGTTGCCACTGCGCGCAGTTTGTTTTACGGCCACAACATCCACCTGAGGTTTTCCAACCTCGATTGGTGCGCCGATTAATTGACGGTTTTCGTCGCGTTTTAAAGGCAAAGGTTTTGCATGTGTCACGGTGCGACTGCGTACAACGCGATGTGAATTTTGTGCAGCATTATCAACGCGTGTAATTTCAGATTGATTATTTTTCGCGATAATAACGACGGGCTTTTTATTGCAACCTATGAAATCCATAATCAACATAGAAAACAAAACAATAATTGCACACAGCAAAGTGATATTTACCAAGCCAATTAAATCGATGCTGCAAACCCAGCGCCAAAATGCGCGGGCACCACGTGCGATTGCACGAAATGGCACACAAATGGCGTTCCATACACGCGCCCAAAACGAAGTGCTGTTTGATTGTTTGCGGGCAGTGCGTTTTTTGTTATTGTGTCGATTTATACGACGTGCCGCTGTTTTCATTTTCAATGCCTTGAACATATGGTCACCTTTTGTTAATTTCTAATACTATTATGAGCCTAAAAATATATTTGTCAAGTGTTTTGTCAATATTTTTGTCAATAATCAAGCGCTGTTTGACGTGTGTTTGCAAAAGCGATATGATAAACACATGTTTCGGTTCAGGCTGCTTTTATTGCTTTTGTTAACAGGATGCGTATCAAATTGGCATGCGCCGGATGATTTTATTTATATTCCGATACAAACTGATGCTTTTGAAATTGCGACATGGCAAAAAATATTGATGCCTGGCGCACCAACGCATATTTATATCGAAGGCGACGGTCATGCATTTGACGGTCGTGGTGCACCGACGCGCAATCCAACGCCGCATGGTACATTTCTGCGTGATTTGGCAACCGCCGATGATGCGCCAAATGTGGTGTATATGGCACGCCCGTGCCAGTACATAAAGTCGCCAACATGTGACCAGGCAGATTGGACACATGGGCGCTTTTCGCCACGTGTGATTGATTCCATGGCCACGGCAATTGAAAAAATCGTTGGGGCGGGGCCGGTTGTGCTGATTGGGTATTCGGGTGGGGCGTTGGTATCGGGACTGATAATTCAAAATCATCCGGAAATAAATGCGGAAAAATGGGTAACAATTGCCGGGGTTTTAAATCATCATGATTGGACGCAATATTTCGGCGACAGCCCGCTGAAAACCTCAATGAACTTGAACGAATTGCCGAACATTCCGCAAACTCATTATGTGGCAGAAAACGATAAAATCGTGCCATTATCTCTTTCCAAGCAGTGGACAGACGGTGAAAAACTTGTAATTATCCCGAATGCCACTCACGACGACTTTGGCCACTGGATTCCAGAATTTGACTAGGGCGCCATTGACAAACTTTGCTTTCTGTACTATATAGCCTGGGGTATGAAAACAAAGGAATTTAATCGAATGTCAGAAAAAGTAACAGAAGAACAGATAAAGCAAAGAATCGAGCAATTGGCAACCTTGGACGATGCGCAATGGGAATCGTTGTGCAAGGGGTGCGGTGTATGTTGTTTGTTGAAACATACGCGTCGCCAGGGAATATATTACGCATCGGTTGCGTGTAATCATTTGAACCTGGACACAAGGAAATGTGACACATATGAAACGCGCTTGAAACATCGTATGACTTGTAACAAAGTAAATGTGCCGGTGGTGTTGCGTTCTGGGTTGTTACCGAATTCGTGTGGCTATGTGGAGTATATTTATGGACCTGCGGACAAGCAGATAAAACCAGATTTCAAAAAAATCATACATGAACACGCGATGGTTGATACCAAAACCGAACCGTCCGACGCATCTGTGGAACCGCGCCGCGCCAAAACATTGCCAGGCCCATGGGATTTTCTGATACCAGAATCGTTACAGTGGTGCACGCGTGCGGTTGAGTTGCGTGATAAATACGACAGATTTTGTAACGACGTGATTACACGTTGGGCAAAAAAACAAAATAACCGTTAATAAACATACAGGTTCTTTAAAAAAAACGGGGCAAACGCCCCGTTTTTTACATCATTCCCGGCATACCACCGCCCATTGGCTGGGCAGGTTTTTCTTCTGGGATTTCAGACATCACTGCGCCCGTGGTAAGCAATACACCAGCTGTGCTGGCCGCCGCCTGGATAGCAGTTTTCACAACCTTGGCAGGGTCGATAATTCCAGATTTCATCATATCAACATATTCGCCGGTTTGCGCGTTGTAACCAAAATTGTAATCTTTGGATTCCATAATTTTGCCAACAACAATTTCGCCCGACACACCTGCGTTTTCAGCAATTTGTGCACATGGCGCAACCAAGGCGCGCCGCACGATATCAATGCCGACATTTTGGTCAGTATTTGCACCGGTCAATTTTTCCAACGCAGCCGTTGCCCGAACCAACGCGATTCCGCCGCCGGCCACAATTCCATCGGCCACAGCCGCACGTGTTGCCGCCAAAGCGTCATCTACGCGATCTTTCTTTTCTTTTACTTCCACTTCGGTCATGCCGCCAACTTTGATAACAGCAACGCCGCCAACCAATTTAGCCAAACGTTCAGCCAATTTTTCGCGATCATAATCGCTTGTGCTGGTCGACATCAATTTACGAATTTCATCAGCGCGGGCTTCTATGGCTTTTTTATCACCGGCGCCCTGGGCCAATAAAGTTGAATCTTTGCTTACAACAACTTTCTTTGCCGTGCCCAAAACATCAGGCGTAACATTTTCAAAAGTCATACCCATATCGTCAGAAATCACAGTCGCACCTGTGACAGCGGCGATATCTTTCAGCATTTCTTTGCGTCTGTCGCCGAATCCTGGGGCTTTTACTGCGCAAACTTTCAGTCCGCCACGCAGCTTGTTCAACACCAACGTTGCCAATGCTTCGGATTCAACATCTTCGGCAATAATCAACAGCGGGCGCCCAGATTGCGCCACAGGTTCCAATATTGGTAACAAAGCTTGTAATCCTGTGATTTTCTTTTCAGAAACCAAAACCTGGGCACCGTCCAACTCGGCCAACATTTTTTCGCTGTTGGTCACGAAATATGGCGACATGAAACCCTGGTCGAATTGCATACCTTCGACAACATCGATTTCTGTTTCCAAGCCTTTGGCTTCTTCAACAGTGATAACGCCTTCTTTGCCAACTTTTTCCATAGCACCGGCGATTTTTTCGCCGATTTCCGCGTCTGAATTAGCAGAAATTGTTGCCACCTGGGCAATTTCAGCGCTGTCTTTTACCGGGCGGGCGTGTTTATCAATATCGGCCACAACTGCGGCTGTTGCCATATCAATTCCGCGTTTAATATCCATAGGATTCATCCCGGCTGCAATCACACGGCGGCCTTCGCGAATAATTTTTTGTGCCAACACGGTTGCAGTTGTTGTTCCATCGCCCGCATCATCACCGGCTTTTTTTGCAACTTCTTGCACCATGCGTGCACCGATATTTTCCTGGGGATCCTTTAACGACACTGCTTTTGCAACAGTAACGCCGTCTTTTGTTGCAACGGGTGCACCATATGATTTATCGATTACAACGGTGCGCCCCTTTGGTCCCATAGTAATTTTAACGGCATTGGCCAATTTATCGACCCCAGCCGCCAATTTATCTGTATCAAAAACGATTTCTTTTGCCATGATTTATATCCTTTCGCTTTTTATTCCAAAATACCCAGAATATCTGTTTCTTTTACCAATACATAATCTTTGCCATCAATTTTAACTTCGTTCGCAGACGCGGCCCATTTTGCAAACAATACCACATCGCCAACTTTCACAGTCAAAGGAACCCTGTCATCGCCATCAAATGCGCCATCGCCAACGGCAATAACCCGCCCGTGCGACGGTTTTTCTTTTGCATTATCAGGAATGATGATTCCACCAGCTGTTTTATTTTCTTCTTCGATACGTTCCAACAGAACATAGTTATGTAAAGGTTTGAATTTAACCATAATTTAATTCTCCTTGTTATCTGTCGTCTTGCTTCTGGGGGTGAATATAGTGCGGCATTTTACGATTTCAAGTGCTTGATTTTGTTTCCCAAATGTAATACGCTGACCATAAAACCCAGGGGGTAAAAGATGTATGATACCAGCAATATATTTGCAAAAATAATTCGTGGCGAGGCACCATCGACCAAAATTTACGAAGATGATTTCGCATTGTCATTTCAAAACATTGCGCCACGCGCAAAAACGCACGTTTTGGTTGTGCCAAAGGGCGAATATACAGACATTTATGATTTCACTGCCCATGCACCGGCTGAATTACAGGCGGGTTTCTGGGCGGCTGTGCGTAAAACGGTGGATATATTGGGACTGGGCGACAATTTTCGCGCTGTTGCAAATACGGGCCCGGGCGCCGGTCAAAGTGTATTCCATTTCCACATACATATTATGAGTGATGAACGATTCAAAACGGATTTTTAACGTTCGTGTAATACCGCGCGCCCGCCGAAATGAAATAACGGTTGATGAAAATGGTACTTTGCGGGTGCATACAACCGCGGCCCCGGCTGATGGGGCCGCGAACGTGGCGGTAATAAAAATGCTGGCTGAATACTTTCATGTACCCAAAACCAGCCTGGAAATCATACGTGGTGCCACATCCCGTGACAAAGTTATTCGGATTTAATTTTCGTATTTCAAAATACGTTTAATCAAATCGTCAACAGTATTTGCGCCATGAATGTTATAATCGTGAATAGTTTCTATAAAGCCTGATTTTTGCATATGAATAAACAGACGTACAAACGGAATCCAAAAACCAGCAGTATTCAGAAAAAACAAAGGCTTTTTCGATTCC
The DNA here is from genome assembly GCA_017694175.1 of Candidatus Enterousia excrementavium. Classification (GTDB taxonomy): domain Bacteria; phylum Pseudomonadota; class Alphaproteobacteria; order Rs-D84; family Rs-D84; genus Enterousia; species Enterousia excrementavium. The sequence goes on from JADINE010000028.1 coordinate 19,005, forward strand.
CCAATCTGTTGCATGGTCATAATATCGGTCAGCTCGTTCAATGTGCCAATACCCCCAGGCAAAATAATGAAAGCGTCTGACAACTCAAACATTTTCTGTTTGCGTTCATTAACCCCATCGACAACAGTCACTTCAACACCACTGTGCACAGGTTCCTGTTTTTCAATCACATTATTGGTGGAAACGCCAATAACGTGCCCGCCTGCATCCAACGCCGCCGTTGCAACAGTGCCCATCAGCCCAACGTTTCCGCCGCCAAAAACCATACGAATTTTATTTCTTCCCAAAAACTCGCCAATTGCCGCAGCGTCCACGGCAAACCGAGAATCAGTACCAAATTGATGCCCACAATATACAGCAATAGATTTTAATTTCCCTGACATAACTTAATTTTCCTTTATTTTTGCAAATTATATCATAAAATGCCGATGTTATGAATCAAAAGTTTTTGGATTTTATGCAAGATTACAAAGATTCGCGCCTTGCGGTGGCGGTAAGTGGTGGCGTGGATTCTGTGTGTTTATTGCATTGGTTGGCGTCGATTGGTGCTAATGTTACGTGTTTGCACGTAAACCACGGATTGCGCGCGAATGCAGAAACAGAAACACAATACGTGCGTGATTTATGTAAAAAATTATCTGTGAAATGCGAAATTTTTTATTGGACTGGTGACAAGCCCTCCAATGGTATAGAGGCAGCCGCCCGCACCGCCCGATATAAATTTATGACAGATTTTTGTCGTAAAAATAACCTGGATGCATTATTGACTGCGCATCAGTCTGATGATCAAATCGAAACATTTTTGATGAACTTGGCGCGGGGCAGTGGGCTGTATGGTTTGGCGGCAATGCGGCGTGTTACATGGCGCGATGGGGTAAAGATAGTGCGCCCATTACTGGATGTGCCGCGTGCCGAGTTAAAAAAATATTGCGATGATAACGGAATTAAATATTTTATGGATGAAATGAACGAAGACAGCCATTATACCCGTGTGCGTATTCGACAAAACAGGCATTTGTTATCTGAAAAATTGGGCATAAGTGATACACGAATTTTATTGGCGATTGAAAACCTGGGGCGGGTACGCGATGCGTTGGATGAAAAAATCGCGGATATGGTGGCATTTGTTACCGATGGCGCGCGCGCAACATTTGACGCATCTTTTCTGTTTGACCTGGCCCCGGATATTAGGTTAAAGTTTCTGGGAACATCAATTCAAAAAATCGGGGGGAAAGAATATCAGCCGCGCTTGAATTCGTTATCAAATGCACTACGTAATCTGCAACACGATTGTAAATTCACGTTGGGGCGTTGCACAATTCGGCGACTGGGACAGCGGATTTTAATCGTACCCGAAGGACAAAAAACAAGTTTCAGGACAAGACATGGAAAACAGAAATCAAATTCAAACCTTAGCAAATCGAACACAGAAAAATAAAACCTCGCGTCGTGGTGGCGGGAATATTTTCCTTGTAATATTTTTGGCGCTGTTTGCTGCATTGATTGCGCGTTCATTTACGGGATCAATTTGGGCGCCCAAAACATTAGTAAATGGCCAACCTGCGCCCGCGCCAATTGAACTGACTTTTTCTGATGTTTTAAATCGTGCGTCTGAAATAAAGACAATGAACGTCCGTGAAACAAATGCCACGGGCACATTGACTGATGGCACACCGTTTACAGCAACGATAACCTATGATCCTGAATTATTAAGCCAAATTGCTGAAAACGGCGCAGAAATATCAATTGACGCATCAAAAACGTGGGTTGATTATTTGGGAACATGGGTTCCGATTTTGATGGGGCTGTTCTTTATCTGGTGGATTTTCCGTGGATTCAAAGGTGGCGCCGCGGGTCTAAGCCGCAGTTTAGCACAACAAAACCCAACCAAAATTACAACTGGGAAAACGAAAACAACATTCAAAGATGTCGCCGGCATAGATTCTGAAAAACAGGAATTAATGGAAATAGTAGATTTCTTGAAAGACGGCAAAAAATTCCGTGATGTTGGCGCACGTGTGCCGCGCGGCATATTGCTGTCGGGTGAACCCGGTACAGGTAAAACATTATTGGCGCGTGCAATCGCAGGCGAAGCGAACGTGCCGTTCTTTGCCGCATCGGGCAGTGATTTTTCCGGCATTATTGTTGGGCTGGGCGTGGCCAAGATAAAAGAAATATTTGATATGGCAAAGCGCAACGCGCCGTGCATATTGTTTATTGATGAAATTGACGCAATCGGCCAACGCCGCAGCACAAGTTCATATAATGACCAGGATCGCGAGCAAACATTAAATCAATTACTGATTGAAATGGACGGGTTCGCAAACGATACAGGCATCATAGTTATCGGTGCAACCAATCGTGCCGATATGCTGGATCCTGCGCTGTTGCGCCCGGGGCGTTTCGATCGCCAGGTGTATATTGAATTACCTGATTTGTCCGGTCGCCGTGAAATTCTGGATTTATACGCAAAGAAAGTAAAAGTTTCCGACGATGTGAATTTGCAAGATTTAGCTCGTGGTACGACTGGTTTTTCCGGCGCAGATTTGGAAAATTTGTTGAACGAAGCCGCGTTGCACGCTGTTCGCAACGGCCGCAAAGAAATTTCGGCTGTTGACGTAGAAGAAGCGCGCGACAAAATCCTTATGGGGCCGCGTAAAGTTCGTAAAATGCGTCCCGAAGATATCAAACTGACCGCCTATCACGAGGCCGGCCATGCTTTCGTAAGCATGATGTATTCTGATATTACCGACCCAATTCACAAAGCCACCATTATCCCTCGTGGGCGTGCGCTGGGTATGGTGCAACATTTGCCGATCGACGACAAAGTTTCAATGACAATTGCCGAAGTGCGCGCAAATCTGGCGATTGCGTTGGCGGGGCGCAGTGCCGAAGAAGTGTTTTTTGGTGCTGATAAAATCACCACTGGCGCAGAAAGCGATATCGCAATGGCCACGCGTTTGGCGCGCTATTCGATTACTACGGCGGGGCTGTCGGATAAAGTTGGTTTGGCGGCCATTAACCAGGTTAATACTTTGGGAACACGCAGCGCATTGGAAAATGCGTCTGAAAAAACGGCCCAGATTGTTGACGCAGAAGTAAAAGAATGGTTGGATGCGGCGCATGCAGACGCAACACGCTTGTTGTCAAAAAACAAAGACACGGTTCAAAAATTGGCCGAAGAATTGTTGGCGCGCGAAACATTGACTGGCGATGAAATTCGCAAAATTGTGAATGGCAAAGCGCCCGCAAAAAAATCTGCAAAAAAATCAACCGGCAAAAAGGTCAAACAAGATGCCGCAAAATAACATGACACCAAACTTTGAAATTTTGCACATGCCACCGGAAAACACTAATTCCGTATTGGTGACATATGGAAACGAAGCAGTTATTTTTGACGCATGGGGCAATGCGGCGGATTGGGAAAAACTGTTGTCTTCGCGTGGATTAAAATTGCGCGCCATATATTCAACACATGGCCATGGCGATCACATTGCGGCGGCGCCCGGTTTGGCGGAAAAATATAATGTTCCATGGTATTTGAATAACGAAGACGAAATTTTGATTCCGTGGTCTAATAATTTATTGGCCGGGTTTGGGTTGCCGCAAATTGAACCGGGCTATTGTCCCGCCACAGATATTAATGCAGGCACCATAAAGATATTTCCAGACGTTGTGATGGAAGTAATCGAATCACCCGGGCATACACCTGGGGGCGTTATGTATTATTTCCCAGATTTTGGAATTTTAATTACAGGCGACACATTGTTTCGTGACGGATTTGGGCGCTATGATTTGCCGGGCGGCGATGCAAATGCGTTGTGGCAATCGATTTCAAAATTGTACGAAATGAATTTGCCTGATGAAACTTATGTTGTGCATGGTCACGGCGTGGATTCAACCATAGAAATTCTTAAACGCACCAACCCATATTTTAAATAAACACCAACACACGTTCTGTGGCGGATAAATCGTTTTCGCTGCGAACGAATTTCCATCCATGTTGTGCAAAGATTTTTCGCACTTGTTCGCCCATTCCTGCGCCAATTTCCAGATATATTTTACCGCCGTCACCCAGCCATCCGCGTGCATTTTTCGCAATCGATTCATATGCAGCATACCCACCATTTTTTGCATACAGTGCGCGCCGTGGGTCGTGTTTGGCGCCAACATTCACACGCTTATCGCCATTGGCTATATAAGGCGGATTGGACACAATCAAATCAAATTTTTCAGTCACACATCGTGGATTATTAAAATCGCCACGCATAACGCGCACAACGTCGGCCATCTGTAAATTGCGCATATTTCGCCGTGCAACGCGCAGCGCCCCGCGCGATTTATCAATTGCAACGCCCCGCGCACCATGAATGTTTTTCACCAACGCCGCGATTATGCATCCTGTGCCGGTGCCCACGTCCAGTATATTTGGCATAACCCCGGTGCCGCAATCTGCAATAACGGCCGCAACAAGTGTTTCTGTATCAGGTCGCGGATCCAAAGTATGCCGATTAGTATAAAATTTTAATCCATAAAACCATTTTTGGTGAATAATTTTTGCCACAGGCACCCCACGCCGTAACGCCCGCGCCATGCGCCGAATTTTCCAAGCAGATTTTTTTTCAGTATTTTCAATAATCACCCGTGCATCATGGGCATTACCGGCACGTGCCAATATTTCAAATGCTTGATTTATGTTCATGAAGCCATTATAATCGCCATTATGAAAAAAGCAAAAGATATTCTTAGTTTAACCAACATAACATGGGCGGTTGTGGGCCTGGCGTTGATACTGGTTATTGTTGCTGTTGTGTTGGCGTTCACGCATCGCGATGGTGGTGTTGTGGGTGATATGGTGGCGGACGATGGCACACATCGTTCGATTGTTGTGGTTTCATCTGGCGATACTTTATCAAAGTTATTAACAGACCAGGGATTCACCAATGCCCAGGTTTTGGAAATTGCCGATGTTTTAAAATCGGGCGCAAATGTAACAAGTCTGCGTGCCGACAGTGATAAAATCGAATTTGTTCGTGATAACGAAAGCGCACCTGTGTCAAGAATAGTTATTATCCCGTCCCCCTGGCGACAGATTGAAATTTCGTCTGCTGATGATGGTGGGTGGAAATGTGAAACGGTCGAGATTCAGCCCGACAAACGTGCAGTGTACCGTGCGGGTGAAATTCTGGATGGCGACAGTTTTTATCTTGCTGGTGCGCGCGCTGGTATTCCCGAAGGCATTCTGGCCCAGGTATACGATTTATTGGCTTTTGAAATGGACTTTGAACGTGACGTTCGCGCCGGTCAAAAGTTTTTTGTATTGTACGAAGAAAATTTTGCCAACGGTAAAAAGGTTGATAATGGCAACGTTTTGGCCGTGCAGTTTCAGGCTTTGCGTGGCGATGTTCGCATGTATCGTTTTCAAAAATCCGACGGCAAAATCGGATATTATGATGAAAACGGCAATGGGGCGATAAAATCGTTAAAACGTACGCCAATTAATAATGCTCGTGTTACAAGCAGCTTTTCCACAAGTCGTAAACATCCTGTGTTGGGGTATACCCGTGCGCACAAAGGCATTGATTTCCGTGCGTCCACAGGCACACCAATTCCGGCCGCCGGTGCGGGGCGCGTGGTTGCGCGTGGCTATAACAGTGGGCATGGCAATTATATAAAATTGCGTCACAACGCTTCGTTTGAAACGCTGTATGCGCATATGTCAAAATTTGCCAAGGGTGTTGTTGTCGGCACCACGGTAAAGCAGGGGCAAACTATCGGCTATGTTGGTTCAACTGGGCTTTCCACCGGGCCACATTTGCATTATGAAATTATCAAGGATGGCAAACACGTAAATCCAATGACGGTAAAATTGCCCGCTATAAGTAATCTGGGTAAAGAAGATAAAGAAAACTTTATTGAATATCGCAAGAATTTGGATGCGGGCATAGAACGCTTATCCGAACATCCTGATTGGTTTATCCAGTTGTAAAAACGGGGCATTTGCCCCATTTTTTATGTCGTAATTTCCCGGAATATAATAAAAAAAGACCACTTGACCTGAACTTTAAAATCGCTTAGAATACACAAGGTAAAGAAAACATTCATGCCGAATACAAACGTACGTTTTTATTCGGCATAATCAGGGGTTAAAAAAACGCGAAAAATTGGGACAAACGATAAATAAAAAAACGCCGACAAAACGTACGTTTTTTATCAACACGATAATCGGGGGGACAAATGAACAAATATATGAATAAGTTTTTCTGTATGATTGCGGCCACAGTCGCATCATATGCGGTAAATATAGTATACAACCTGCACAGCGCATTCGCAGTCATATGGGAAACAGGCCAGGGCTGCGACGTATTTTATGTTACACGAACAAATACTATGTACCTATCCACCACATGTACCAGGAGTTGTTCAACAGCACATTTCTATCTTAACATAATAACCCACTCTATGGAACGTACGTTACCGTCTGGGTATTCCAGACTTGGATGCACATCGTACAACAGTGAATATTATTATGGCGGATGGTCATCTGCGGGTGCCACATGTTCATATGGTTCAACAGAGTTAATGTATTCACGCCCCAATGCCGTTTTTAAAACATTTGATTGCGGTACAGCAAAATGGTGCGATGGTGCCGGCTGGGTGGAAGTTCGTTGTAACACCGCCGGTAATGCCGGGTATATTTCTGGACCGTCTGGGTGTAATTGCTGCCCGGGTGCAATGTTGGGCGACGGCAGTTACAATGTATATGCGGACTATGATGCCAGAGCCGCGGCTGATTGCTATATAGTTGGGGAAATTAGAGACGAAACAGGTCTGTTTCAATACACAGACGATAACAGATGTTATTACGCTTCCTGATGCCACAAGGGGCGTGGTTAACAATGAATAGCTCCTGGATTATAATCTTGCCATGGTATTGCAATCTGTAAAAAAATTACTGGTTCTATATTATAAAACACGTAATGCAATTGGTCGTTGGCGGCTTGTGCGATACATAAGTTTTTGGCGGCACTTTTACCGCATACGTAAATTGGGGGTGCCGGTTATGACCTTGCGCATGGCGGCCAAGCACGGCATTCACGATATTTACCATTTGAACAAGGGGGTTGGCGACGGATTGGTTTTTGCCGGTGTCGCGCGCGAGTATTATAAAAAAACAGGCGTGCGTCCGTTGCTGTATGTGCCACAGTGGAACGTATTTCGTAATTGTGATTTTTGCTGGTATTTGTTCGATTGGCGTTTGTTGCCTGAAAATGTAAAGGGCGCCCAACATACCATGGATGTTTTTTACATATTTTATAACTTGCAATTAAGTGGCCACCGGTTAAAAGCGCGCAAAAATTTCGAATTTAATTTAAAGCCTTTGGAATACCTTAAAAACGCATATGTTTGTGGGAACATATTCACAAAATTGTTCGGCGGTTTTCCTATGCGCGGGCAAATGATGCAGTGGGTTGCAAATCGCATGGATTTAACCGGGGAAATAAATGTAAAACCAGAAATACGGCTTACACAATATGAAAAGGATTTCGGTAAATTTGCCAAAGGAAAAATAGTTATCAAATGTGGTGGCAATGGCCCATATAAATACCTTTTGCCTAAAATCGCCCAGGGCATTATTGATGAATTAAAGGGCGAATATGAATTTTTACAAATTGGTGATTTTGATGATCCTGTATTAAATGGTGCGGAACAGTTGTTTAAATTAAACCTGCGCGAATTTGCCGGTGTTTTAACTCATGCGCGCATGTTCGTTGGCGCGATTGGTGGAATGATGCATCTGGCGCGTGCGGTTGATTGCCCGGCTGTAATTTTGCACGGATGTGAACACGATGATTTTTATTATCCATCGCAACGCAAAGTTTTTTCCGAAAACAGATGCATGTTATGTGTGCATCGCTGTTGGTGGCCCGACAAAGATGATGAACGTCGTTGCCCAAACCGTTATCGTTGCATAGTTGACTTTGATGTTAAACGCGTTGCAAAAATTATTCGTGAAGAAATGAAAAAGCCGCGCGAAATGGCGGCTGCGCCTGATTTGTTCAAATGTGTTGGCCATATTGTTGATTGCAACAGTTCGATGAATTGGTGGATGAATTTGGATGATTTTATCACTGATTTTGCGTGGCCGACCCAGGCGGACGAATGCCGCACTGATGGGTTGTATTCACAATCTTTTGATTATACTGCCGTCCGTCCGGATTACAGCAAATACGCCATTACACAAATGTTGGACGAGCCTGTAAATGTTGGTGCGATGATTGATGGCATGGAATATGTAAATAAATTCGCATCTGATAATCCATTTGTAATTCGTTTACAACCGCGCCCATCTTATTTCGCATACGTTGCCAAAATTGCAGACATGCAAAAACAATGGACGGCCGAGTGGCATAAATTGGAACCTGTGGATGATATTAAATATTGGCGTAATGAAACCAAACCGAAACCAGAATATGCCACACTGGAAGGTTACGCCCGTGCAAACCACATGATGAATTTTTTCTTGTGGCATACCGAAGATACAGCGCGTCGCCGTGATGTGCCGGATTCTGTGATTGCAGACGCCAAACATAAAATTGATAATTACAATCAATTGCGCAATGATTTTGCAGAAAAAATGGATGAAACAATGATTCAAATTTTGGGGCCTGCGTTGCCCGGCGCGTTCAAAGCGCCACTGAACACAGAATCATTGGGCATGGTTTTGGACAGATTATCGATTTTGGCGCTTAAAATGTATCATATGGAAGAACAATCTCGTAAACGTGAAAATCGTCAAAAATGTTTGGAAAAATTAAAGGTGTTACAACAGCAGCGTTTGGAATTGCTGGAAGCGACAAAATATCTTTTGGTTGATTTTATGAATGGTTCGCGTCAACCACGTGCGTATTACCAACATAAAATGTACAACGATCCAAAATTGAATCCGGAATTATCCGGCCGAAAATAAAAAATCCCCCACACGGGGGATTCCAGACACCCAAAACAACAGTTGTACTTTGGTTAATTTTGGGTATAAAATATTCCGTATGAAGCAATTAACAGATTCTGATTTGGCGGATATGCTGGGGCGCGATTTCGTGCCTGACGATGATGATGTGCGGCGTCGCGTGCGCACAGAATTACAATTGTCGCGCCGCATGCCGCCACGCCCGGCCGAAATCCCCAGGCACGCAGTTTTGGATTTGCACCAACATACGGTGGAACAGGCCTGGGATAAAATTATGCATTTGGCAACATCCGGCACGCGCGATGCAACAATCATAACCGGCGCCAGTGGGGTACTGCATAAATTGTTTCCGCAATGGGTGGCGGAAAGCGTTTTATCGCCATACATAGTATCTGCTACACCAATTAATAACGGCAGTTTCAAGGTGAAATTCAAACGGATTAAAAATTAATCCTTGCGCCCCAGCAACCCCGCAGGATTTGTATATATTCCATTGTACTTTATGCCATAGTGCAAATGGGGCCCAGTACTGCGCCCGGTGTTGCCTGTTTCGGCAACGGCGCACCCGGCCTCGACCTGGTCGCCTTTGGATACGGTAACCCGTGACAGGTGGCAATACACAGTTTCATATCCGTCTGTGTGCGTGATGCGTAATCCATTGCCACACGTGGCATCCGTCCACACGGCCGCCACAGTTCCGTTTGCAGGGGTAAAAACAGTTGTGCCAACTGGGGCTGAAAAATCAATTCCATTGTGCCCGGAAAGTTCGCCTGTTATCGGATGAATGCGTGATCCAAATGGCGAAGTTATGCGCGGCGTTCCAATTAAAGGCTCGCCCACAGGTATGCGTTGCCCGGCCGGAATCGCAGGATTGTTGGGGCTGCAACGTGCGGGTTGTGGCGATGGCGCCCATTGTGCCGCGGCGGCATTATCGCCGGGTGTTAGTATATTTTGAATTGCCTGAAATTGGGCGGGCGTTAATTCGTTTTGGTGTGTTTGTGCATATTGCGCCAAATGCTGATACATAGCATTGGTGTTTTCGTTAATAATGCGGTTTTGTTCCTGGACAGTAATTCCCGCATACGTGCACCCGGATACACATCGTCCGCTGTTATCATAAATAGTTTCCCACGGCTCGTACCCAGCCGTCTGCAATTGCAGATTTTGTGTAAAAGTTAAATCGTTGGCTGTTTTTGGAAAAGCAGTTGGCCTCAACAGCGACGCCGCATTCGCGCCCCCACACATTAAACTGGCCAACAAAAACGCCGCAATACCAAAATTCATATCGTCCCATTATATCAAAAATCAGACAAAATCTGAATTTATATTTTAATAATGACGCGGCGAAAAATTTGATTATAATAACCGTGCAAAGGAAAATTTACCATGAAAAACAAAACGGTTTATGATCATATTCGCAGCAACAATATTAAAACATTGTTGTTGGTAATTTGCTTTCCGTTGATTTTTATAGCACTTGTGTTTTTGTTTACATGGATTGTTGTGCCGGCTGACGCTGCGTTTGACACAGCAATTCGTGTGGCGGTGCCAACATTTATTGCGTGTGCGGTTTGGTTACTTATATCGTGGGCGTTTGGGGATTCTATGATGCTTCATTCTGCGCATGCGCACGAAATTTTCGATGACGACAAACAAAATCGTGAAATATTCCATGCGGTTGAAAACGTTGCTATTGCGGCCGGGCTGCCGCGGCCACGTGTGTATATTATCGACGACGATTCCATGAATGCTTTTGCCACAGGTCGCAGCCCACGTGATGCGTCTGTGGCGCTTACCCGCGGTTTGATTAAAAAATTGGATAAATTGGAATTACAGGGTGTTATTGCGCACGAAATGGCACACATAGGCAACCGCGATATCCGCCTGGATATGATGCTTATTACCGGGGTGGGGGTGACAGTGTTTGCCGCCGATATGATTTTGCGCCTGGCAATGGTCAGTGGTGATGGCAACAATGATAATAAAAACAGTGGTGCACTGGTGTTGTTAATGGTGTGGTTGGCATTTATGGTATTTAATTGGATTATTACGCCAATATTGCGCATGGCGGTTTCGCGTAATCGTGAATATGCGGCCGACGCCACAGGTGCACAAATTACTCATAACCCGATGGCATTGGCAAATGCATTGCGCAAAATCACAACGGATTCGCGTGTGGAATGTTTGGACAAAGTAAAATCGATGGCGGCCGTGTGCATTGCTTATCCGGGTGGGCCGCGTGAATTTATAAGTTCGTTAATGGCAACACATCCGCCTGTGGAAAAACGAATTGAACGATTGGAATCTATGGCATCATAAGTGGGGTATATCAAATGGCAAATTTGCATTTTCATTATGGAACGATGGGGTGTTCTAAATCTGCGCAGTTGGTTATCAACGCGTACAATCAAAATAAAAACGGCAATAAAACTGAAATCATAAAACCGCAATTGGACAACAGGTTCAGCGAAAATAAAGTAAATTCACGCATAGGTATATCAGCCGATGCCACAGTGCTGAAAACTTTGCGCGGATGGGCACCGGCCCCGGATACGAAAATGGTGTTGATTGACGAAATTCAGTTCTTTGCCCCAGAAGACATAGATGTACTGGTTCGAATTGCCGACAGTCGTCCTGTGATAATTATGTGCTATGGGTTAATGGTGGACAGCAACGAACATATTTTTCCGGCCTCGCGCAGGTTAATCGAAGTTGGCGCAAAATTACATCGCATGGAATCCACGTGTCAAATTCCTGGGTGCATGCATTTGGCAACGCATCATTTGCGGTATGATGCGTCTGGTCGTGTTGTGCACGATGGCGATCAAATTTCAGTTGGTGACAGCAATTATAAATCGGTGTGCAGAAAGCATTTTAACATGCTTTATCATGGTGTTGGGTACAGTAATCGACAAAAATAAACATTTTTCTTGCAATCACGATAAAAACATATAAAATATACGAACGTTGCGCCCATGGCTCAATTGGATAGAGCATCTGACTACGGATCAGAAGGTTGAGGGTTCGAATCCTTCTGGGCGCGCCAGGAATTTAACCGCCGGGAACGGCGGTTTAATTTTTGTGTCGTGCCCCAGGATTTGAAAGAATGCGCCACCACAAAGTGCGGCGCATGTTTGTTATGTTTCCCCGTAACTTATTCTTGCATTAAATTCGATAACAGGGTAACATAAATACGTCAATGGGTGTTCCATTGATGGGGTGTGACTACCCGAATATCAGCGTCGGAATACGCGCCTGTGGTGCGCCTTGGCGTGCTGCTGTGCCGCGGATTAAGACGATAAACGGCTCCTGGCATTTGGTCAGGAGGGTCGTGAATATCCAATAAGCGGCACAATTTCTGATAGTTGTAGTCAACCTCCTGACCACCAAAATTTTTTGGTGGCTCTTTTTTGCAAAAAACAACAGGGGGCCTTGATGAATAAAATTTTGTGTATACTTATGATGATACTGCTTGTACCAACACCATCGTTTGCACGGATAAAGTTGCGTGCCGGGGATAATAATCGATGTTTTGTTAATGTAAAAGACACAAACCAGTTTTGGTATTGTGGCACCCAGGATTCAACGTGTGCCGGTAAAAAATTGCGTAAATATCATAAAAGATGGTGGCAATACCATGGTGAAGGCTTTGACTCAGGGGAGGGGCGACATTTTTGGTGCTGTGGCGGGTCCACCACGGCCCAGGGGCATTATGTTGAAACCTGGGACCCCTTTTACAGTCGCGAAACTGTAACGGTTGATTTGCCAAATGGCACATGCACATATGAAAGAATCACAAATGTTTGTGGCGAAGTTATCGACGAGCCTTGCACAGAACCAACTGAATGTGATGCCGGCCTGATTTTGCGAAACGGCCAGTGCGTTGCCCCGTGCGATGGCACAACCGCATTTGCCAGCAAAACTTCGAACGAATGTGTGGAATGTGCAACAACAGCATACCAGGGAATTGACGACAAAACAAACGAATGTGTACGCTGTGATTCAGGCACTCAATTTTTCGACAAGGAAACAAAAACCTGTGTGTCAAAAACATCCCCGTCGCTTAAAAAAGTGACTGCTGCCACCATGAAAAAGTGTTACGGGTGTCCAAACAGTGATGTGTTCAAAGAATGTACAACGTTGTTCAGCAAATCTGACACGGAACGACGCGCGGCGGAAAATTACGAACGAATTATTTCGGAATGCTACATAGACGACAGACCAACCACCGCCGCATCAGACGAATAAATAAATGGGGCGTTTGCCCCATTTTTATTTTGCCCCGGATTCAAAATCCGCCGGCCTTTTATCCAATTTCTTTGTCCATTCATTGTCTGGAAAATTCAGCCGCAACATTTCTGCATATCCATATGCCTGTTCAGGCAACCCAATCGCGGTATAGCATTCAGTTAAACGATATAAAGCCTCGGGCGTCATAACGGTTTCCTGGGCAGTTTGCACAACGGCCTGCAACCGTGAAATTGCGCTGGGCCAATTTTTGCGCGCCATATCACCACGTGCGGAATACATTGCTTTGCCGGCCACATAGTTTTTAAGGATGTTTATTTTATTTTCAGCATTTTTTGCATATTGTGATTTTGGGAATCTGTCCACCAGTTGTTGGAACTGTTGCAATGCATACGCAGACATCCCCGGTTCGCGCCGCACATCACTTACCTGGCGGTAATAGCACATTCCGCGCAGATACAACATATATGGCACATCGCGATGGCCCGGGTGAAAACGCATAAAGCGATCGATTGTCATGATTGCACCGGCAAAATCGTCGTCCATATATTGGGAATATGCCGCCATAACCAATGCGTCGGCAGCCCATTGGCTGGACGGGTATTGTGTCTCGGCCTGTAAAAATTCAGTTGCCGCAACATCAAAATCTTCGTCGTTTAATTCTGCGTATGCAGATTTATAAATTTCAGGCAAACTGCGTTCAACCATAATATCATTATCAGTCCCGGCACAGCCCGCCAACATTGCCGCCGTTCCTATAACAGCAAAAAATTTTTTTGTGTACATATTCCTGCCTTGATTTTGTTTATTTTATGGCAGTATAATCGAAACTATGAAACTAGGCAAACATATTTTCGGGGTAAGTGTAATGACCGGCGTAAGCCGCGTATTCGGGTTTGTGCGCGATTTACTTGTGGCGCATGTGTTTGGGGCAGGTCGGTTGTCGGATATATTTTTAGCGGCGTTCAAATTGCCGAATCTGTTTCGTGATTTATTGGGCGAAGGTGCATTGTCATCTATATTCATTCCGATGTATACGGATAAAAACAAAGATGAAAATTTCGCCAAAAACGTATTTTCATGGCTTATGGTGATATTGCTGTTTATTGCAATATTGTTTGAAATATTCATGCCGTTGGTTGTGTGGATTTTGGCGCCTGGTTTCGCAGACGAGCCGGGCAAAATGGATTTAACGATTGTTATTTCCAGAATAATGTTCGGGTATGTTGTGTTCATTTGTGCAGCTGCATTTTTGTCGGCAATTTTGAACGCGTTTTCGAAATTTCTGCTGGTTGCGTTCATGCCGGTTTTGCTGAATATAATGTTAATAGGGGCGTTGTTAACGGCGGCTTGGTTTGCACCGGAAACAGTTTTGTATATCATGGCGTTTACGGTTGTTTTGGCGGGCGTTATTCAATTCGCCATATTGTGGGCGCGTATACGCAGGCATCATTTTGGATTGCGTCTTGTCCGGCCACGTTGGACCCCGGCAATTAAAAGCATGTTCAAACGCCTGGGGATAAGTATTATTGGCAATGGTTTTTATCAAATCACGATAATAGTCGGCACACTGGTGGCCAGTTTCGAAAGCGGGGCCGTTTCGTGGTTGTATTATTCTGATCGCATGATTCAATTACCGTTTGCGCTGATTGGGTTGGCTGTGGGCACTGTGTTGATATCGTCTATGTCAAACGCCATGGCGGAAAAAAATATGCACAGCGTATATTTACAGCAAAATGCATCTATGCGGCAATCGATGATGTTCATTATTCCGTGCGTGGTTGGGCTGTTTGTATTGGCCGAGCCGATTATAAAATATCTGTTTGAATATGGTGAATGGACGCCTGAATCAACCCATGCAGTGGCCATGGCGATAATGATTCAGGTGCTTGTCTTGCCGGCAATGATGATAAGCCAAATTTACAGCAAAACATTGTACGCGTCCCAGGATGTACGCACACCCGTTAAAACAAGCATTATTTCATTGGTTGTTGCGGCCATCATCTATGTTGCAGCATTCAAATTTGTTGGATATCTGTCTGTGCCAATTGGCATAGTGGCAAGTGGATATCTGAAAAATTATTTATTGCGACGTGCGTGTCGTGCCAAAGGTTTGATTCACACGTTGCCGCGCACGCGTTGGGCAATATTGGCGTTTGCTGCGTTGGCGTGCATTATGGGGGCAGGATTGTCGTTTGTACCAATACCAAACATATGGATGCTGTTTGTGGCCATTGGTGGTTTTGGGATTGTGTATTTACCAATCGCGTATTTTATCGATAAAAAGATAGTAAAATAAAGTTGAAAGTGGGTCTTTTATATGATAAAATCATGATAAATAAAGGAATGTAAGGAGTCCCACAATGAAAAAAGTACTGTCTTTGGCTGTGTTGACAGCGGTGCTGGCCGGATGCACGGATTTAAGCACCACCAGTAACACCAGCGGCATGAACGGCTATGCGGCCGATGGTTTTGGTGAAGAAACATTAATCACCACAGATGAATCGTTAAATAATACATATTTGCTTGCGCCTGCGCCAAAATATTATGTTGGCAGCGCGTACAAGGTAGAAGATGTTCAATACATCCCAGTCGAAGATTTAACATACAATCAAACTGGCATTGCGGGAATTATTCCAGCTGAATTGAACGGCACAAAAACAAGCAATGGCGAAGTGTTCGACATGAATCAAATGGTTGCAACAAGCAAAACATTACCATTGCCAACAATTGCACGCGTAACTAATTTGGACAACGGACAATCTGTTGTTGTTCGTGTGAATAATCGTGGTCCATTTGTGAATACTCGTATTATGGACTTGTCGCCGGCCGCGGCCGCGAAAATTGGCATGAATGGCCAGACCAAGGTTCAAGTTCAGGTTATGGCAAATGAATCAATTGCGGTTAAAAATGCAACTGTTGGTGCAACAACACCGGCGCAACCGGTCGTGCAACAGCCTGTTGTTCAGCAGCAACCTGCCCAGGTTGTGGAAACAACAGTTGTAACAACAACAACTGCACCGGGCGCAACGGTTACGCCGGCGGCGACATATGGCGAATACAGTGTCCAGGTTGCGGCATTCTATGCCCAGGACAGTGCGGATTCATTGGCGGCCCGTATGGCGCGCTATGGTAACACCACCGTTGTCCAGGAAGGCGACATGTACAAAGTGCGTATCGTTAATCTGGATGCGTCCCAGGCACGCAGTGTAATTGACGCCCTGCGTAATAACGAAGGCTTGGCGCCGGGGTTGCTGCGTAACGGTCGTTGGATAAATGCAGACAGTATTTAATTAAAAAAATGGGGCTTCGGCCCCGTTTTTTATTTTGTGCCATTGCTACTTTTAGTGTTGATTTACCGCGCGCTGGGTATTATGGCGATGCAGGGAACTATGGGCGGAATTGCACAAAATGCCCCGGAAGTGGTACATCCGCAGCAGGTTCAACCAGTATTACAGACTGCTATATGCCATCTGGTTCCACCGGCAGTGATTCCAGCGGCACGTTTATATATACGTCAACTTGTTATTATTCTAATTAAATACACCGCCCGTTTGGGCGGTGATTCTTGATATTTTTTGACCGCCACAAATAATTCATATTTTTGTGGCGCGGCGTTTCATAATTGTGATATAATACACATAACCCGATACAAAAGCATTGGGCCGGGGCGTCGAAACCCCATCTAACGTGTTCGCAAAGAACAAAAAACTCCAAACCAGGGTTGGAGGGGGTGAATATATTGAATAAGCCCGCTATCTCGTTAGATGTAGTTTCGAACCTCCAGCCGCTTGAATGTTTCAGCGGTTTTTTTAGGGGGATTTTTACATGTTCTTGCGACGGGCTGTCATTATGTCGTGCGTATTTTTGTTGGTTGGCTATGTTCAAATTGCCCACGCGGTTACATGTGACGCCAACCAGTATATTGACGGCGATTTTTGCTATACATGCCCGGCAAACGCAACATGCGACGGAATAAATTTTACATGTAACGATGGTTGGTTCAAAGACGGAACCGCTTGTGTTCAGTGCTCGGTGACGAATGCGACATGCAGCGGCCCTGACGATTACAGTTGTTTGCCTGGATACTATGATAACAATGGTGCGTGCAACGTATGCCCCGAAAATGCGTCGTGCGTCGGCGGACACGAAACCTTCCATTGCAATTCTGGGTGGTATAAATTCAAACAAACTTGTTATTCATGCACCGGCCATGTTTGCGATGGCGAAACGGTGATAAGTTGCGGCCCAGGTTTTTGGAAATATGGAGATTACTGTTATCCGTGTAATATGGACATGGAATATTGCCCGGGTGGCACTGATCACAGAATTTGTAATGTTGGCTGGTACAGAGATGGCCAAGGAAATTGCAGGGAGTGTCCAGCTGGTTATTATTGTCCGCTTGATACAAACTATAATACGATGCACGACCATTGTGCCGCTGGATATTACCGTTCAGGCAACAGTTGCACTAAATGTGCCGATGGCGTTGTTTGTCCCGGTGGTATATTGGATGAAATGACGTGCCCCAACGGATTATTTAAACATGATAATGGTCAATGCTTGCCTTATGCACAGGGCGATTGTGGCATTGCCCCAAATTGTAATCCGGGCTGTTGGGATAACGGCGGCGAATGCGTTAAATGTTCGGTTGAAAATGCAACATGTACAAACGGGGATGATTTTACATGTAATGCCGGATATTATAACAGTGGCGCGACGTGCGAAATATGCCCCCCAAATTCAGATTGCCCGACCGGCAGTACGCAAATATCCTGTTTACCGGGATATTATTTGGACGGAAACGAATGCCCGCAATGCGGCAGGGGACCTGTTTATTGCATTGACAATGCAAAATACGATTGCCCTGAATATGTCCCCGGCAGTTTAACCCCATATTTACCCAGTGGCCATGAAGTAATATACACATCAGGATATCAAGCTATTGACGGCCCAACACAATCTTTGCCTGACAGGTGTACCATTTCAACCATACAAATTTCCGCACCCCAGGGATTATACGAGAAAAAATGGACTTATTGGCGCAGCACTACAAACGCATACAGTGGTTTTGGGGCGACGTATTGGTATGCCGCAAAGGCGGGATATTATTTATCGGGCAGTAACTTGGTTAATAATGTGCAATATTATAAGCAAGTCAATCCCTGTACCAACGGTGCCGATAATTCGTATTACACTGGCCCCGGTTCCCCAGACGGCAATGATTGCCCGTGGGTCTGCAACGATGGATTTTATCGCGATGGCAATGAATGTCTGACTTGCCCGCCTGGCATGGAATGTGTTGGCGGGGGTGTTGTATGCCCAATTGGAATGTACGCAGACAAAAATCAATGCTTGCCATGCCCAAATGGGTACACAGATGCTCAAAACGACGGGGCACAATCAATTGAATTTTGTTTTAAAAAGTGCGATGGCGGTTCTTATATTGCCGCCGCTGAATCAAATGTGTGTGAAAATGTAGGCCCAGGATACTGGATTGGCGAAAATTACACAGGATATGGCGCTGTTGGTACGCGCAATATGTGTGATGGCGGAATGACTACGCTGGGGTATGGTATTGGTGCCGATGAACCCACTGATTGTGGCCGCACTTTGCATGTTGGTGACACATCCGTGCATTTACGCAGCGGTCGCCAAACTACGCCTGCGCTGATTGTGCAATATGAAAACCAAAAATTTTATGGCAATATGGCACAAAACGCCCAGGGACACGTAAAAATTCGGGTTGGCGATGTCACATATTCTGTGTACGACGATTCAATGCAATAAATATTTATCGCTGTTTTTGAATAATGTTTTCAATTGGTATTACCGCCGCAGGCGTAGGGCCAGTTTGGCCGTTGTAATGGCTGTTGGTGTTTTCATTATATGGTTTGCGTTCACCAACGAATTCTTCGTAATAAATTTGGCCTATGCGCATATTGGGATACACAACTGTTGGGTATAATACGCGAATTTCCAATGTCCATTGACCGCAAAAACCATCGTCGCCACGCCCAGCAGTGTGGTGATTTAATATAAAATTCCGGCCCACAGACGATTTTCCATCTATATACGGGAACAAATTGTATGTTTCGGTATATTCCACTGTGTGCCCCAAATATCCAATGCTGGGGGATAAAATTAATCCATGCGCTGGGATTTCCAAGTCAACAGTTTCGTGCGATTGTGCATTGCATGGATCCAATAAATATTGCGGATTACGAAAATCGAATAGTTCCGGATTTTTATAATAATTCAGATAATCGTTGTAAGTTTTGAACCAATCCCGCATGGAATATTTTTGCCCACCATGATATTCAATGGCTGGTTTCATGCCTGTGGGCAAAGTGTGTTTGTAAACTTTTAATTTATCGCCCAAATGCAGATCATAACTGTTACTGCCCAAACATTTTTCGTCAAACGGGGTAATGATGATATCTGGTTTATACCCAGGATTGTTTTTGTTGTACGTGTGCATACGGCGTAAAATTTCAGGTCCGGTCAACTGCATAAAAATACCTTTTGTGTTATTTCTTTGGCCAAATTCTACACGTCAATGGCGCGTTTGCAAGATTTTTGTTCACTTTTGTGTTTAGTGTGCTATTCTGGGGGCATGGACAAAACATATTCAGGATTTATTGCAATTGTTGGCCCAACAAATGCGGGCAAAAGTACACTGTTAAACCAAATCATGGGACGTAAAGTTTCCATCGTTTCGCACAAAGTGCAAACGACGCGTACAAACCTGCGGGCGGTAAAAATGGTGGGCAATCGGCAATTGATTTTTGTCGATACGCCGGGCATTTTCCGCCCAGCACGCCGATTGGACAGGGCTATGGTTGGTGCTGCAATGGATGCAACGGGTGATGCAGATGCAATTTTATTGGTGATTGATGCGCAAAAGGGCATAACCGGCACCGTGCGCGGATTGGTTGAAAAAATCCGCAACCATAAAAATTTGTTTGTTGCCTTGAACAAGGTTGACGCCGTATCAAAGCCTGATTTATTGCCAATTACTGCGGAAATAAATGAAATTGCACATCCGCGCGATATTTTTATGATTTCGGCGTTAAAAAACGATGGCGTGGATGAAATGCTGGGCGCGTTGGCGGCCGTTATGCCGGCCGGGCCTTATTTATTTGAAGCGCACGACGCAACGGATGTGCCGGATAATTTATATTTGGCGGAATTGACGCGCGAAAAGATTTATAAATATATTCACCAGGAATTGCCATATCATATCAATGTGGTGACTGAACGGGTTGAAGTTGCAGATGATGGTGTTTTGGATATATATCAAAAAATCGCAGTGCGCAGCGATGCACATAAAAAAATAGTTATCGGACGTGGTGGCGCACAATTAAAGAAAATTGGCACCGCCGCCCGACATGATATTCAAGACCAATGGGGCGTAAATGCGCGCCTGCATTTGTTCGTGCGCGTTGAACCAAATTGGGAAGATATGGCCGAAAATTACACGGACCAGGGTTTGGAATTTAAGAAATAATGTTACATACTTCTGATTTTGATTTTGAATTACCACCCGAATTAATCGCGTCGCACCCACTGCAACAACGCGACGCCTCGCGCATGTTGGTGGTAATGCCGTCGCATTCTGGCACATGGGACAATGCGGTCAGAGATACCGCCAATTATAAAACATTGCCATTTAATCCAAAGCTGTTGAACCGTGCCCGCGAATTGCGCAAGGCAGGCAGTTTGCCAGAAGCGTTATTATGGCGCGAAATCAGTGGCAAGAAATTAAACGGATTGGATTTTGAGCGTCAAAAAATAATTGGAAATTATATTGTCGATTTTTTTTGTGCGTCAAATTTAATTGTTGTTGAAATAGATGATAAATCCACACACGACAATAAATGGAAATATGATGAAAAGCGTGACGAATACTTGCGCGGATTGGGATTGACAGTAATACATATTGCCGCATCAGACGTGTTAAAAAATCCTCACGACGTCTTTGTCGGGCTCTCTAACCACCCCGCCTTTCAGGCACCCCTCCAACGGAGGAGAACTGGGCCCGCGACCGATGATACCAAGTTCCCCTCTGCGGAGGGGTGGCCGCAGGCCGGGGTGGTCAGTGGCGATAATGTCACACTGGCGGACAAGCATATCCGCAATTTTGTGGATTATCTGCAACCGGGCGATGTGGTTGTGTTTAATAATTCACGTGTAATTCCGGCGCGTTTTGATGCTGCGGATTCCCGTGGCGCGTCGCATGAAATAACATTGCACACGGCCGAAAATAATCGTGTTTGGTGGGGGCTGTGCAAAAAATTTAATAAAATTCCGTTGGGCGAAATTCTGACGCTGGACGATGGCACAACCGTGCGCGTGTTGGATAAAAACGACGACAGCGGATTAAAATTGGAATTTCTGTGCGATAATATTTTCGCAGTGTTGGACGCAGTGGGTAAAATGCCGTTGCCACCGTATATGAAGCGCGAAGCGGAAACATCCGACCGCGAACGTTATCAAACGGTGTATGCAGACCCCATCGGTTCGATGGCGGCACCCACGGCCGGATTGCATTTTACGCCTGAATTAATGGATGAAATTGAACGCCGTGGCGCAAAAATAGTAAAAATAACCCTGCACGTTGGCGCGGGCACATGGATGCCGGTAAAAACAGAAAATTTGAACGAACATAAAATGCACAGTGAATGGTGCTGTATCACACCCGCCCAGGCTGATATAATTAACAACGCAAAACGTGTAATCGCGGTTGGAACAACGTCTATGCGCACGCTGGAAAGTGCGGCAATGGATAACTGTAATTTGCCGGAATTTGCGCGTTGCAAACGCGTTTCGCCAATTTGTCGCAGCACCGATATTTTTATCACGCCGGGATATAAGTTTCGTGCAGTTGATGTACTGCTGACGAATTTTCATTTACCAAAATCAACATTGTTTATGTTGGTGTCGGCGTTCAGTGGCCTGGACGAAATGAAGACTGCGTATGCGCATGCGGTCGCCGAAAAATATCGCTTTTTTTCATACGGCGATTGCTGTTTGTTATTCAAAAAGGAAAATGCGTAATGAAGTTTGAACCACAATTACATAAATTGCCAAATGGATTAACGGTCATTCTGGACCCGATGGATTTAGAAACAGTACATTTCAAAGTGTTGTTCTGTACGGGTTCGCGCGATGAAAAACCAAATGAATACGGCCTGACACACTTTTGCGAACATATGCTGTGCAAAGGCACGCCGCGTTTCCCAGACAGAAAATCAGCAGAAGAATAC